>CALWTV010000126.1 GCA_944384555.1 uncultured Clostridia bacterium
GACGGAACTCACTATAAATCTATGATTGGCAAAAGAAACAGATGGCTGGTAGAACATTCGGATTATATAATTGCCTATGTTGTTCACAAAAGCGGAGGCGCATATAACACCTTGTGCTATGCTGAGAAAAAAGGAATGAATATTATCAGAGTCGGATTATAGTTTAATGAGTACACAATCCTTGTATTTTTGTTGTATAAAATATAGAAGAGATATCGTCTTTGTCAAAACAGCTAATAAAAATAATCAGCTTAATCAAAAATTATATGATATTTTACGATTGACAACATTTATATGCAGTGATATAATAAATCCATAAATTAGATTTAATAAACTAAAACGAAAGGGTTACCGTAAAAATGAAAAAATTCTTTTTTGCAGCAGAATACTTTTACTTTTATTGGTTTTTTATCAACATGGTAAAGGTGAATTTTGTTGCGGAAAAAAGCGGTAAAAACCTAGTTAAGGTGATATAAAGCTTATCACAATATGTAAAAAATAGTTTATACATATTCTAAAATGATGAGTCGCTCCGTGGTGAAATTCACTGCGGAGCTTTTTGTTATTTCTAATGCTTTATATAATACAATAAATTGATTTATCAAATAATATAATAAATAATACACAAAGGGAGAATATGTCATGATAGTAATAGTTAAAAACGATGTACCAAAAGAACAGCTTGATAATCTTATGGACTGGATAAAATCAAAAAATGTTGATATCCATGTAAGCAAAGGTGAATTTCAAACCGTACTCGGGCTAATCGGTGATACAAGCACAATCGATATAGATTTATTAAATGGACTTGATATAGTTGAGGGAGTAAAGCGCATAAGCGAACCTTTCAAAAATGCTAACAGAAAATTTCACCCTGAAAATACCGAAATCCATGTAGGAGATGCGCAAATCGGAGGAGGAACATTCACTTTTATCGCAGGTCCGTGTTCCATTGAAAGCGAAGAACAAATTATTGAAGTAGCTAAATCTGTAAAAAAATCAGGAGCAACTTTGCTCAGAGGCGGAGCTTTCAAACCGCGTACATCACCATACGCTTTCCAAGGTCTGCGCGCTGAAGGAATCGAACTTTTGCTTGAGGCTAAGAAAGAAACTGGTCTCCCAATTGTCACCGAAATTATGGACGCATCACATCTTCATTTATTCGATGAAGTGGATGTAATTCAAGTGGGCGCAAGAAATATGCAGAACTTTGAATTATTAAAAGAATTAGGTCACTGCCGCAAACCGATTTTATTAAAGCGCGGACTTGCGAATACGCTTCAGGAACTGCTGATGAGCGCGGAATATATCATGGCAGGTGGTAATGAAAACGTAATTCTCTGCGAACGCGGAATCCGTACATTTGAAACATATACCCGTAATACGCTTGACATTTCTGCCGTTCCGATGTTGCGTGAATTATCTCATCTTCCCATAATCGTTGACCCGAGCCATGCCTGCGGAGTTGCGAAACTTGTACGTCCGATGGCGCTTGCCGCAGCCGCAGCCGGAGCTGACGGAGTTATGATAGAAGTTCACAATAACCCCGCAAAAGCACTCTGCGACGGTCCGCAGTCACTGACACCGGCACAGTTTGATGAAGTTGCCGCAAAGGCGCGCGCCGTATTCGAAGCGGCAAAATAATCTCGTTTTATCATATGCGGAAAGGTATGGTACACTTAAATGAAAATATTAATTTACGGCTTAGGTTTAATCGGAGGTTCAATGGCACGTGCGATAAAATTTTATACCGATAACGAGGTTGTGGGGTATGATATTGACCCTGATTCAGTGAAAAAAGCGGTTTTAGTAGGTGCAGTTGATGAAGTTCTGACGGATTTTTCTAAAATTTCTGAATGTGATGTTGTCTTGATAGCCACTTATCCCTCCCCTTCCATCGATTTTATAAATCAGCACGCAGCAAAAATAAAACATGACGCATTGGTTATAGACCTCGGAGGAATAAAACGCAACATATGCAAAGCCGGTTTTACTGCCGCAGATAGATATTCATTTCATTTTATAGGCGGTCATCCTATGGCAGGAACTCAGTTTTCGGGATTTACTTATTCAAAGGAGAATTTGTTCCGAGGTGCTACTATGGTTCTTGTGCCCAAAGCCGGTGAAGACATAAAAGTACTTGAACACGCAAAGCAATTGTTTGATAAAATCGGCTTTGACGCAGTAAATTTCACAAACGCTGACGCCCACGATGAAATAATCGCTTATACCTCTCAGCTCGCCCATATCTTGTCAAACGCATATGTAAAAAGCCCGACCGCTCAGCGTCACAGAGGATTTTCCGCAGGCAGTTTCCGCGACTTAACCCGTGTTGCGCATTTAAATGAAGATATGTGGACGGAACTATTTATGGAAAACCGTGATAATCTTATTCCGGAAGTTGACAGGTTAATCCATTATTTAACCGAATATTCCGATGCGCTTAAAGCGGAGGATTCAGAAAAATTAAAACAATTACTGCGTGACGGCAAATTAAAGAAATTAGAAACGGAAAGGCAGAACAGCTAAAATGAAATCAGTAATTATAAAGGCTTCACGGGAATATGCGGTTTTCATAGGCGATGAGCTTATTGAAAATGCGGGAAGGTATATTTCCGAGATTGGATTAAAAGGAAAAAAATGCGCCGTTGTCACTGATGATACCGTAAATTCGCTTTATGGAAAATTACTTTGCAGTTCACTTAAAAATTCCGGATTTGAACCTTGCTTTTATATATTGGAACATGGTGAAAAATCCAAAAATACCGCAAATTTGATTGAAATTCTTGAGTTTATGGCTCAAAATCAGCTTACCCGTGCGGATTTTGCGGTTGCGCTCGGTGGTGGAGTTGTGGGTGATATAACCGGTCTTGCCGCGTCTTTGTACTTAAGAGGAATTGAATTCGTACAGATTCCGACAACTATTTTATCATCAGTTGACTCGAGTGTAGGCGGAAAAACCGCAATTGATTTAAAAGCGGGCAAAAACCTTGCGGGAACATTTTATCAACCGTCACTGGTACTGTGCGACACAAATTCATTTAAAACGCTTCCCGCAGAAACAGTGGCTGACGGTTACGCAGAAATAATCAAGTACGGCGCAATATGTGATTCGGATTTGCTGAATTCGTTAGATTGCGGTGATATTTCGATTGAGAAAATCGTAGCACGATGTGTGGCGATAAAGCGCGATATCGTTCAGCAGGACGAACGCGACACAGGGTTACGTGCTGTTTTGAACTTCGGTCACACAATAGGACATGCAATTGAGGGTGCAAGCAAATATTCTATAACGCACGGTCACGCAGTAGCTGCCGGAATGGCGATAATTTCACGTGCCTGTGAAAAATCAGGATTATGTGAAAATGGGGTTTCAAGCTATATCGAAAAAATTCTGCAAAAATACAATTTGCCGATAAAATGTGAATTTGATGCGGACACGCTTTCTTCTTATGCCGTAATGGATAAAAAGCGTTCGGGCGGAGAGATTACGCTGATTATTCCCCGCAAAATCGGCAAATGTGAGGAATATCGCATGAAAATCAATGAATTAAAAGAGTTTATCTCTCTCGGATTGGAGCCATAAAAATGGACGCGATTATTAAAAAATCAAAATCTGCGCCTGAAAACATAAAAATTACCGCACCTCCCTCAAAATCATACGCTCACCGTATATTGATTTGTGCCGCGCTTGCTGACGAAATCTCTGAAATAACTCTGCCAGAACTTTCCGAAGATACGTCCGCAACAATTCGAGCATTGACCGCACTCGGGGCTGATTTTGAAATAAACGGCGAGATTGTTAAAGTTAATCCGATTAGTGATAATAGTACATTAGAAAAAAATGTTGACTGCGGCGAATCCGGTTCTACACTGCGTTTCCTGCTCCCAGTTGCCGCCGCTTTAGGAAAAAATGCCGTATTTATCGGCAGAGGAAGACTGCCGGAACGTCCAATTTCGCAGCTTGTTTCCGAGCTTGAAAATCACGGAGTTCAAACTGTATGTATGGCTGATTCTCCTGAAAAAAATCTACCGCTTAAAATTAGCGGAAAAATGAAGGGCGGCGAGTTTACGATTGCCGGAAATATAAGCAGTCAGTTCGCCAGCGGCTTGATTATGGCTCTCCCGCTTTGCGGCGGCGGAAAAATAATTTTAACCGGAAATATCGAGAGCGTACCCTATATCGATATGACAATATCCACAGTAAATCAATTCGGTGTCAGAGCATACCGCAAAAATAATATTATTGAAGTCAGCGGCGGAATATATAAAAGTCAAAAAATAGCGGTTGAAGGCGATTGGTCAAATGCGGCGTTTTTCCTCTCACTCGGTGCGATTTACAAGCCAGTATCTGTAACGGGACTTAATTTTAACAGTACCCAAGGCGACAAGGCGATTATTGATTTACTTAAAAGATTTGGTGCGGAAATTGTAATAAACGATGAGTCAATTACGGTATCGCCTGCGGATTTATCGGGAATAGAAATCGATGCTTCCGAAATCCCCGACCTTATTCCAATTGCTTCTGCGGTTGCCGCTGCTTCAAAAGGAGTTACTCGGATATACAATGCCGGCAGGCTAAGATTAAAAGAAAGCGATAGGCTGAAAGCGGTTCATGATATGCTTTCCGGCTTTGGAATAAAAGTTACCGAAAAATCAGACGAGCTGATTATATTCGGCTCTGAAAGCGAACGTGAAGTTCAAAATATAAACATAGACGGCTATAATGACCATAGAATTGTTATGAGTGCATCAATTTTGAGCAGCATATATAATAATGAATTAAAAATTTCAACAGCTCAGGCAATAAACAAATCATATCCTCGATTTTTTGAAGATTTATCTAAAACAGGAATAATAGCTGATTTTATATAGAAAGGTGAGCATAAACGATTTATGTCAAGCATGTATGGTGATAGATTAAAAATTTCAATATTCGGACAGTCGCACAGTTCACAAATCGGCGGAATAGCAGACGGACTTCCGGCAGGAATTAAAATTGACGAGGAAAAATTGGCTCAATTTATGGCAAGACGCTCACCTCACGGAAATTATTCGACCGCAAGGCGTGAACCTGATATGGTTGAATTCGCAAGCGGTGTGGTTGACGGATTCACCTGCGGAGCTCCGCTCTGTGCCGTAATCAAAAATAAAGATGTAAAATCAGGCGATTACAGTGAGATATCCCAAAAACCCCGCCCCGGTCACGCAGATTTTCCAGCGCACATCAAATATAAAGGATATGAGGATTTCAGAGGCGGCGGTCATTTTTCGGGACGACTGACCGCTCCAATATGCGCAATCGGATTTATTTGCATGATCTGGCTTGAAACTCAAGGGATAAAAGTATATGCACACATAAAATCAATCGCAGGAGTAGCAGATACCGAAATTGATTATGCAAATCCCGATGAAATTTCATTGAGAAATTGTGAATCCAAAGAATTTCCGACAATAAGCGATGAAGCAGGAGCTTTGATGAGAGAAAAAATTTCTGAAGCTAAATCAGAAGCGGACAGTACAGGCGGAATAATTGAATGTGTTGTTACTGGAATGCCGGTGGGCATAGGTCACGGAATGTTTGGCGGAATCGAAAATAAAATAAGCTCCGCTATTTTCGGGATTGGCGCGGTAAAAGGAATAGAATTCGGCGCAGGATTTAATTCAGCGGAAATGCGGGGTTCCGAGCATAACGATGAATATTACATTGACGAAAATGGCATTGTCCGCACCAAAACGAATAATAACGGCGGAATTGTCGGCGGCTTGTCAAACGGAATGCCGATTGTCTTTAAAGTAGCAGCAAAGCCTACACCGTCAATCGGAAAAGAACAGAATACTATAAATTGTGTAAAAAATCAACCTGACACACTTACAATAAAGGGGCGTCATGACCCGTGTATCGTGCCGCGCGCAGTTCCGGTCGTTCAGGCAATGACCGCGATTTCTATCATGGATTTAATTTTATAAAAATATATATTAGGAGTTATATTATGAAAAATATTACAGAACTTAGAAATAACATTGATAGTATTGACGAAAAAATAGTAAAATTATTTGCGGAACGTATGGATACAATAGCGGAAATAGCTGATTACAAAAAAAATAACGCTGTTCCCGTTATGGATTCAAACCGTGAAAACGAAGTTTTAGCAAAAGTCGGCGATATGGCAGGCGAAAATTATGAAAAATATGCGCGTGTTTTATATTCCGCAGTAATGGATTTATCACGCTCATATCAGAATAAAATTATAAAGCCCGATTCGGAAGTTGTAAAAAATATCACTTATGCGCTTGAAAATACCCCTAAAATTTTCCCAGAAAAAGCTTTCGTTGCTTGTCAGGGCACTGCCGGTTCATACTCCGCCAAAGCCGCTTCAAAAATGTTTGAAATTCCAAACATCAATTATATGTCTACTTTTGAAGGAGTATTTCAAGCGGTTGATAAGGGTTTGTGCCGCTACGGTGTACTTCCGATTGAAAACAGTACCGCAGGTTCTGTAAATCAACTCTATGATTTGCTCCATAAATATAATTTTTATATTGTAAAAAGCCTTAGACTCCGTGTAAATCATGTTCTCCTTGCAAACAAAGGTGCTAAATTATCCGATATCCATGAAGTTATCTCCCATGAACAGGCACTCTCACAGTGCGACGATTTCATTCAGCAGAACAAACTTAACGCGATTACCTGCCCTAATACCGCAGAAGCCGCTCAATTTGTCGCAAAATCTGGACGAAACGATATTGCCGCAATCGCTTCCTCCGACTGTGCCGATTTGTACGGACTTGAAATTATCTCCGACAACGTATGCAACAATCAATCCAACTATACAAGATTTATCTGCATTTCAAAAAATCTTGAAATATATCCCGGCGCTAACCGCACAAGCTTCATGATGCGTCTGCCTCATATACCCGGCGCATTATACAGAGTAATTTCAAAAATCGGCGCACTTGGCGTAAATTTATCAAAACTTGAAAGTCGTCCGATTTCCGGCTCTGATTTTGAATTCATGTTCTATTTTGATGTAGAAATTCCCGTTTATTCACCGGTATTATGCGAGCTGATTTCCGAATTGGAAAACGGTGCAGGACAAATTACTTATATGGGAACTTATCTTGAAATAATATGATTAGATGCTATTTAATAGGCGAACATCTGGGGCACAGTTATTCCCCGTTTATTCATAAAAAATTGGCTGAATACTGCGATATTCCTGAATATTCCTATGAATTAATGGAGTTAGCTCCCGATGAAGTAGCTCAGTTTATTAAAAAAAAGGAATTTGACGGGCTTAATGTCACCATTCCTTATAAAAAAGACGTTGTGCCGGAAATGGATATATTATCGCAAGTATCCGAAAGAATAGGCAGTGTTAATACCGTATACTTCAAAGATAATAAATTAGTCGGCGAAAACACGGATTATTTCGGATTTAAATCTCTGCTTGACGTTTACGGCATATCAATAAGCGGAAAAAAAACTATGGTTTTGGGAAGTGGCGGCGCGTCACTCACGGTGCAAAAAGTTTTACAGGACGGCAACGCTTCCGAAATTAAAGTAATATCACGTTCCGGCAGTGATAATTACTTTAATATATATGAAAATAAAGATACTCAAGTAATAATAAACACGACTCCTGTGGGAATGTACCCTAAAAACGGCGAATGTATCGTAGACATCAGCCGCTTTAAAAACTGCGAGGCTGTGGTAGATATTATATACAATCCTTCAAGAACGTGGATTATGATGGACGCAGAGAATAAAGGTATCAAAAACGTAAACGGACTGTATATGCTTGTAGCTCAGGCGGCACGTTCATTTGAATTTTTTGCCGGAGTATCTGTTTCTGAAGAAATCATTAAAAAAATCACACATGAACTCGAAATTTCCATGCTGAATATCGTGCTTATAGGAATGCCGGGGTGCGGAAAAACCACAGTTGGAAAAATTCTCGCTGAAAAAACCAATCGAAAATTCATAGATACAGATGAGCTTATTAATGAAAGATTTGGAACTTCTCCTGCTGAAATCATTAGAAAAAGCGGAGTCGAATTTTTCAGAAAAATCGAATCAGAGATAATCGAGGAGATATGCAAAAACAGCGGAACCGTTATCGCAACCGGCGGCGGTGCTGTTACAATACCCGAAAATTATCGTTATATGCATCAAAATTCAACTATTGTATTCATAAATCGCTCAATTGACAGGCTTGCGACTGATGACAGACCTCTTTCAGTTGATTTAAATAAACTATGGCTTGAAAGAAAAAATATGTACTATAATTTCTGTGATGTTGAAACCAACGGTAATTTATCTCCGGCTGACGTTGCCGACAGTATACTGAATATAAATTCAAAATAAAAATAATTATACCCGATAAAATATATCCTCTCAAAAATTAGGATAAATCTTATCGGGTACTTTTAATCTGCGTCTTCGTCGAGCGTTTCAATCAGGAAGCTGACCGGGCGAAAACCATCATTGCATGAAATCATAGCGGAGGTTTCATTTTTCATCCAGCCGTCATATAAGCTTTTTGCGCCGTGTGACAATGCCATTACAAAAGGCGACATGCTTTCCCATGCGCTGTCACACATATTTTCCGGCTTTCTCCACCCGTTGGCTATGAATATCTGACCGAGCTTCATATCGCATGGGTGCTCAATCGGATTTTCATATTTGGCGATTAAATCATCATACTTTGCTATTTTCATTACGGTTATTTTAACTTTTTTCATATCTATTACCCTCAATTTTCAGCGTTTTAATATATATATATTAATTATAACATATTTGATTATTTTAATAAAAGATGATAAAACAGAATTATTTTATATAGATAATATATTTTTATATTTCATACAATTTTAATATTAATATTGTAATTGTTTCAACAGCAATATAATAAAAATATTTTCTACATTTACATTAAATTAATAGATTAAAATTTTATTAATGCAAAAAGTGAAAAAAGGTTGAATTTATATAATCTGTGTGATATAATTTACGTTAGCTTGAAACTCAGAAATAAACAACGGAGGTGTTGTTAAAATGGACGATTATTCCAGCAACAGTGTAGAGTATATAGTTGAAAAAAAACCGGAAGGTTCATATCTCACAAAGCGTATCTTGCTTATTGCCGGATATATTCTTATATCTGCAATTTACTGTGCAATTATGATCAAAACTTTCTTCCCCATGATTGCTATCCTGCCGCTCATAATGATTTGGATAATCATTCCGAAAACATGGTGCTATGTTGCCGCAGAAAACCAGATAACGGTTGTATCCGGTGTATTTACATTTACTCAGCTTTACGGAAAAAAGCGCAAGAAAAAGTTTCTTGAAGTAAAAGTAAAGGATATGACACTCATTGCTCCTATGAATGATGAATACAGAGAAAAGAGTAATGACCCAGAAATAAAAAAGACATATGATGCTCGCTCCTCTGAAAGTTCACCTGATGCGTATTTTGCTATTTACAAAAACGAAAGCGGTGAAAAGGAATGTATATTCTTTGACGCCAGCATGAAAATGCTTCAGATAATGAAGTTCTATAACAAAGACGCTACGGTTATGAGCGATAATTTAAGACATTGAACACACTGCTGTTTTTTATTATGCCTAAAATCCAACGGATAATTGACGCATAATT
>CALWTV010000127.1 GCA_944384555.1 uncultured Clostridia bacterium
AGTCGGTATACAATACGGCGGAATTGAGGACAGTTACCCAAGTCAGCTCAGTGAAAATGGAATGAACCTTATAACGGCTTTTATGAGCGAAGCTGATAAAAATCAATTTATCGGAGCTTATACAAAAAGCGATAGCGTGTATAAACAAAATGAACTTGATGAAGATACAGCGAAAGCAGTTAGTGATATATATGGGCGCGGTGTTTATTCATTTATGCTTTTCACAAAAGATATGATGAGTGAAAATGCCGGAAACACATCAGGTTCAGCGAATGAAATGCCTGTTGATTCTGAGGGATTTGCAGACGTGGATATCAATGAAATTTACGATATGATTCTTCCCATGCTGGCAGTTATCCCGCGTGAAAATATTGAACCTTTTATAGAAAGCGCAAAAAATGCCGACCCATCACTTTATAATTCAGTAGGAATAACTTTTACAAAACTGTTTTATAAGGAAAACGGTGTTGATTTAAATAAGATACAGCGTGACTATATCGTTTATACAGGTGTAAAAATGCTCGGAGTGTCATTGCTCGGAATTGCGGCAGCGGTTGCAGTAGGCTTTATTGCCTCAAAAGTAGGCGCGTCTGTGGCAAAACGTATGCGTCACGATATGTTCTCTAAGGTAGAGAGCTTTTCAAGCGGTGAATTTGACAAATTCTCTACGGCATCACTGATTACCCGAACTACAAATGATATAACAAATGTGCAGATGCTTATAATAATGGGAATAAGGCTTTTGTGTTATTCCCCGATTATGGCGGCAGGCGGTATTATAATGGCACTGAGCAAGAGCGTTTCACTCAGTTGGATTATAACGGTTGCAGTTTTGGTTATGTTTATACTTATAGGCAGTGTGTTCAGTATCGCTATTCCCAAATTTAAATCACTTCAGAAATTGATTGACCGAGTAAATCTTGTAGCGCGTGAAAATCTTTCCGGAATGATGGTAATACGAGCATTTGGAAATGAAAGCTATGAAGAAAATCGATTTGAAAAGGCGAACAGTGATCTAAGCGATACAACAAGATTTGTTCAGCGTGTAATGTCATTTATGATGCCGTCAATGATGGTTATAATGAATGTAGTTATGCTTGCTATTGTATGGGTAGGCGCATATGCAATTGAACAATCTACGCTTAATATTGGCGATATGATGGCATTTATTCAGTATGCTATGCAGATTATCATGTCATTCTTAATGATAGCCATGATGTTCATTATGGTTCCGAGAGCGGCGGTTTCCGCTTCCCGTATAATGGAAGTTCTTGATACAGAACTCAGCATATCTGACATTGAAAATCCGAAACCGCTTAAAAATATAAAAGGCGAAATTAAATTTAACAACGTTTCCTTTGCATATCATAATGCAGAGGAACTGGTGCTTTCGGACATTACCTTTACCGCAAAGCCTGGAGAAACTACGGCGTTTATAGGAGCAACAGGCTCCGGAAAATCAACGCTTGTAAATCTACTTCCGCGTTTTTATGATGTTACCTCCGGTTCAATAACAATTGATGGTATCGATATACGTGAAGTCGCTCAAAAAGAACTTCGTGATAATATAGGATATGTGCCGCAGAAAGGTATGCTTTTCTCCGGAGATATTGCTTCAAATATAAGATACGGCAAGGAAGACGCCGATGTATCAGAAATAAATAACGCAATTGAGATAGCACAGGCGAAGCAGTTTGTAGATGAAACAGAGTTCGGTATCGAAACTTCAATCGCTCAAGGCGGTGGTAATGTCAGCGGCGGTCAGAAACAGCGTCTTTCAATCGCGCGTGCGTTGATTAAAAAAGCTCCGATTTATATCTTTGATGACAGCTTCTCCGCGCTTGATTTTAAAACCGATGCCGCACTAAGACGCGCACTTAAAAAATATACCGCCGATTCTACCGTATTAATTGTGGCTCAGCGTGTCAGCACCATAATGAATGCGGAACAGATAATCGTGCTTGATGAGGGTAAAATTGTGGGAAAAGGTACACACAAACAGTTAATGGAATCGTGTGCCGAGTACCGTGAAATTGCACTCTCTCAGCTTGCGCAGGAGGAGGTATAATTTTATGAATAATGGAAACAGAAATCACAATCGCCCGCGTCCTATGGGAGGTCCGATGGCGAGCGGGCCGATGGTAGGAGAAAAGGCGAAAAATTTTAAAGGAAGTTTCCGAAAACTTGCGGCATATTTGAAGCCTTTCAGATTAAAAATATCACTAGTGGTTTTATGTGCAGCTTTATCTACTGTATTTACCATAATAGGACCTCGAATTCTCGCAAAGGCTACTGATGAAATCGCCGCAGGAATGATGAAAATAATCACGGGTGCTGAAGGCGGAATTGATTTTGTATATATCGGCAAAATAATGGCTATTCTGCTTGGGCTTTACATTATCAGCGGATTATTTTCGTATATACAAGGCTTCACTATGGCTGGAGTATCCACAAAAGTAGCATATAATCTTAGAAATACAATTATCAAAAAAATAAACGCACTGCCGATGTCTTATTTTCATAAAACAAGTCAGGGCGATGTGCTTTCAAGAATTACAAATGATGTAGATACATTAAGCCAGAGCTTAAACCAAAGTATTACTCAGCTCATCACTTCAACTGCGTCCATTATCGGAGTTCTTATAATGATGCTTTCGATAAGCGTGCGTATGACATTAATCGCACTTGCGATGATTCCGGTATCACTTGTTCTTGTAACAATAGTCGTTAAATTTTCACAGAAATACTTTAAAGGTCAGCAGGAATATCTCGGAAGTGTAAATGGTCAGGTTGAAGAAATGTACGGCGGTCATATCGTTGTAAAAGCTTTTAACCGTGAAGAAAAAGCTATCCAAAATTTCGAAGTCGAAAATGAAAAATTATATCGTTGTGTATGGAAAGCGCAGTTTATCTCCGGTCTTATGATGCCGATAATGAATTTTGTCGGAAATATCGGATATGTTGTAATATGTATTGTTGGTGCATCTTTTGCGGCGAACGGTATAATAACAATAGGCGATATTCAGGCGTTTATTCAGTATATACGTTCATTCACTCAGCCAATAACACAGCTTGCCTCGATTTCAAATATGCTTCAGCAGACTGTCGCAGCGGCAGAGCGTATATTTGAATTCCTTGAGGAACCTGAAGAAAAAGAATTCAAACCGATTATGAAAATAAATAACACCAATGAGCCGGATACAGAAAATTGTGTTCATCTCCACGGTGATGTATGGTTTGACCATGTAAAATTCGGTTATGAGGGTACGGATAAAATCATAATAAATGATTTTTCTGCGAGTGTCAAATCCGGACAAAAAATTGCAATTGTAGGACCTACCGGAGCGGGAAAAACCACAATGGTTAAACTGCTTATGCGATTCCACGATTTATGCGGCGGTGGAATATATATTGACGGATACGACATTACTGCGTTTGAAAGACGTGACCTGCGTTCGGAATTCGGAATGGTTTTGCAGGATACATGGCTTTATAATGGAACAATTATGGAAAATATCCGTTACGGCAGACTTGATGCAACCGATGAAGAGGTTATAGCAGCGGCTAAATCAGCGCAGGCTGACCATTTTATCCGCGCATTGCCTGACGGATATAATATGGAACTTAATGAAGAAGCCACAAATATTTCGCAGGGACAAAAACAGCTACTTACAATAGCGCGAGCCATTTTATCAAATCCTAAAATTCTAATTCTTGACGAAGCGACAAGTTCGGTTGATACCAGAACCGAAATTTTAATTCAGCGTGCAATGGATAATTTAATGGAAGGCAGAACCAGCTTTATAATAGCTCACAGATTATCCACAATAAAAAATGCGGACTTAATTCTCTGCATGAAAGATGGAGATATTGTAGAACAAGGCAATCATGAACAACTTATGGCTAAAAACGGATTTTACGCTAACCTGTACAATAGCCAATTTGAAAAAGTAAGTGAAGAATAATCTTTTGAGAAAATTTCAGTAAAGCCATTTAAACTATATATTAATATATTAATATGTAGAAAAAAATATAGCAGCTCATCGCAAAAGGAAGTTAAATGGGCTGCTGTATTTATTTTTATTAAAAAAAACGGCATAGCCGAAGCTATACCGTTTAAATAAACTGTTTTTATAAGTTTGAAATTAGTCGTCAAGAACGCCTTTTTCAGTCGGAACAACCATTGGAGCTTTACGTGTATACTTGGTCTGGAGTTCGATGAGCTTGCCGCTTTCAGAAGCTTTCTGGAAGGAAGTCATGATTTCAAGTACATGTAAAGTCTGAGTATAATCGCAACGAGCTTCACGTCCGGTCTGAATAGCCTTAGCCATATCAGCAAGACCGAGTGCACGGCTGTTTTCGGGATATTCGAACTGAAGCGGATATTCCTTATAGCCTTCGCCGGGTTTTAATACCTTAATCGGACCGCCGAAGCCGTTGGGGTCAGGAACCTGCATTGTTCCCTTTGTTCCGTAGATTTCGATAAACTTATCGGTTTCATAGTATACGTCGAATGTAGTGAATATTGTAGCGATTGCACCGCTGTCAAAATTCATGATACCTGTGATATATGTAGGAACATCAACAGTGATAACTTCGCCGTTATGAGGCTGGCTTGTGATAAGACGAGTGTCAAATGATTTCTTTGTAGAACCGGTAACGCTCTTAACGCCGCCGAGAAGATTTACAAGAGCAGTTGTATAGTA
>CALWTV010000128.1 GCA_944384555.1 uncultured Clostridia bacterium
CGGTATATCTCCAGAAAGCATTTCAAAGGGACTTCATGAATACCGTGGTGCGGCAAGAAGAATGGAATTTAGAGGCAAAATAAAAGCTACCGGAGCTGATGTCTTCGATGATTATGGACATCACCCAACGGAAATTAAAACCACCTTAGACGGTGCCGCAGAAATGGGATATGATAAACTTTGGTGCGTGTTCCAGCCGCATACTTATTCAAGGCTTCATGAACTGATGGACGGCTTTGCCGCTGCTTTTTCCGGTGCCGACCGTGTAATTTTTGCCGACGTATATTCCGCCCGTGAAAAAAATATATACGGTATATCTTCAAAAGACCTCGCAGATAAAGTAGAAAATTCAATTTATCTTGACAGCTTTCAGAAAATTTCAGATTATTTAAAAGAAAATACCGGTGAAAACGATGGCGTAATTTTAATGGGAGCCGGAGATATAATAAAGGTAACGGATATGCTTATTTAAAACAAAAATAGTTTATCCGATAAACAATTATACAGCATTAAATATTTATGCGCTTTTTGACAAAAATTTATTTATTAATAAATCAAATAATTTATAACAAATCCCATGTTGTTTTTATAAATATATTGTGATAAAATATATCTGTCCTATTTTGGCGAAAAAAATCGGGCAATATTTTTGTAAAAAGCAGGAAAATTAAATGAGCAAATTTGAAAACAATCTTGTACAGGGCAATGTGGTAACTCAGCTTATCAAATTTTCCCTGCCTTTCCTCATATCAAACCTGATTCAATCGCTTTACAGCGTTGCTGATATGGTTATTGTAGGAAAATTTTCCGGTGCCGCTTCAATGTCCGGCGTAAATATAGGCGGCCAGGTATCTTTTATTATTACTAATATGGTCTTTGGACTTTGTGTAGGCGGAACTGTTTTAATAGGTCAGTATCTAGGTGCAAATGACAGAAAAGCATTAAAGGAAACTATTGGAACTCTTTTTACATCTTTGATTTTTCTTGCCATTTCTCTTACTGTTATAATGATAGCAGTAAATGGCCCAATACTCAAAGTTATTCAGACCCCCCCGGAATCTTTCGATGAAGCAAAGCGATATTTTATAATATGTATGCTAGGTACTATATTCATTTTTGGATATAACGCGCTGAGTGCGGTAATGCGCGGAATGGGCGATAGCAAAAATCCGCTGTATTTTGTAACTATTGCCTGCGTTACAAACATAGTTCTTGATCTTATCCTCGTTGCAGTATTCAAAATGGGTGCTTCAGGAGCCGCAATAGCAACTGTAGTTTCTCAGGCAATCAGTATGATTCTATGTATTGTATATCTCTCAAAAAACAACTTTATCTTCGACTTTAAGTTGAAATCTTTCGGTTTTCACAAAGAACGCTTGAAAATGCTTCTACGCATTGGCATTCCTACATCAATTCAAAATGTTTCTTCAGGAATTTCATTTCTGTTCTTGACGGCTCTGGTAAACACTTTTGGATTTGAGGCTTCTGCCGCAGTCGGCGCTGTCGGAAAGTTTAACGGTTTTGCTATTCTTCCCCCTGTCGCAATGGCTAACTCAATCAGTGCAATGAGCGCTCAAAATATCGGTGCAGGTGAAATCGGACGCGCTAAAAAAACTATGTTCGTAGGTACCGCAATATCACTCATAATAAGCTGGGGAATTTTCTTTTTCGTTACCGCATGTCCGCAACTGATTCTGGAAATGTTTGTAGATGCAAATGACCCATCTGCCCAATCCGTTATCTCTCATGGACTTGAATACATAAAGGCATTTAAATTTGATTATTTAATTGTTCCTGTTTTGTTCTGCTTAAATGGACTCTATATCGGCTCAGGCCATACACTTTTTACTCTTATAAATGGACTTTTATCATCTCTGCTCTTTAGAATTCCTATGTCATATTTATTTGGAATGGCATTTGATTTAGGACTCATGGGAGTGGGTATAGGGGCTCCTTCAGCGTCGGTTGCTGCACTTATATTAGCTATTATTTTCTATTTTTCTGGCAAATGGAAAAATCTTGTCATTATAAAAAAATAAAATCTAGTTAATATAATTTTATACTATATTAAAAAGCAAGTCTTTTTACAGAGATTTGCTTTTTTCTTATTATCCATCACACATAATCATTTTAAAAATTATATCAAAAAATAAATATTATGATTTAATTTATAAAAAATTCGCGGTTTAAGGTTGACACAGGGAAATAAGAATGTTATAATTTACATGAATTATGTTATAAAAGAACATCTTAAATAACATATATTTTTCATGAAAGGTGCTTCATACCGAAATGTATAACGAACGACGCGAAAAAATTAAAGAGCTTCTTGCGCTCAGACCTTTCGTTTCTCTAAAGGAGCTTGAGCGTATGTTCCCGGATGTTTCCGGTATGACGCTCAGACGCGATATCGAATATTTTGAACGCGAAGGTGATGCCATAAAAGTCAGAGGCGGCGCAAGGTCAATGAAATTTATTACTACTTCTATGGAAGACCCATTTACCTCACGCCTAAACGTAAATATTGAGGCAAAGGAAACTATAGCACGCAAAGCCGCCGAATACCTTGAAACCGGACGCTCCATTTTTATCGATTCAGGCACAACCATGCTTAAACTTGCCGGCTGTATCCCCAATGAACGCTTTACATTTACCACAACCGACCCGAATGTCGCGCTTGAACTTTGCAAAACCGGTCTTCCTATTGTAAATTTAGTCGGCGGTATGCTTAATCGTGACAATCTCTCGGTTTCTGGTTCTCAAGCTTTGCGTTTTCTTGATGATATTAATATTGATATCGCATTCCTATGCCCTTCAGGACTATCCGCTCAAAATGGTTTTACCGGCGGCAATTACAGCGAATGTGAACTTAAACGTCTGGTAGTCGAAAAAGCACGCCGTGTAATAGTGCTTATGAACCGCTCCAAACTCGACAAAAATCTTCCCTATACATTTTGTTCGATAGACAAAGTTCACACAATTATAACAGACGGCAATCTGCCTGATGACATAAGTGCAATCGCCGCAGAACATAATGTTAACATTGTTAACGCTTACAATTTTCAGCGCGGATAAATATTCAATTATGAAATTTATTTAATCTGCGCTCAAACATAAGACTCTAAATTAATTGATTTTAGATTATTATTAAAATTATAATAAATATGAACCTAAAGAAAGGAAGTTGAAGATACTCATGGCTAAGGTCATCATTATGCCGCGTCAGGGACAAAGCGTTGAAAGCTGCGTCATCACGTCGTGGAACAAAAAAGTCGGCGACAAAGTATCCGTCGGCGATATTCTCTTTTCTTATGAAACTGATAAATCCGCTTTTGATGAGGTTTCCGAAATCGAAGGCACCATGCTCGCTGTTTTAGCAGAAGAAGGCGAAGATGTTCCCTGCCTCCAGAATGTGTGCGTAATCGGAGAACCCGGAGAAGATATATCCGAATTCACTAATACCGCAGCTGAACCCGCTGCTGAGGCAAAGACAGAAGAAGCTCCCGCCGCCGAGATTAAAGTTGAAGCAGTTGCCGAACAAGCTCCTGCCGCTACTGTTGAATTTTCCGGAAAGCCGAAAATTTCTCCCAGAGCAAAAAATCTCGCAATTAAAACTAATGCTGATTTATCTTCTGTTGTTCCCACAGGTCCTGACGGAAGAATAATTGAACGTGATATAAATGCGCTGCTTGATGCCGGAAAAACCACATCTCCTGAAAATGTTGCCGCATTTCTTGCAGGTGAAGCTATTATTTCTGAAGCAACCGCAGTTGTTCCATCTGAAATCGCAGTTGCCGAAGTCAAAGC
>CALWTV010000129.1 GCA_944384555.1 uncultured Clostridia bacterium
TCTTATAGAAGAATATCTGTTAAAGGAACTGAACTTTATATTGTGTTGAATTTTTCTCCTGTTGCACATGAAAAATATCCGGTTCGCGTTCCGAAACAGGGAAAATATGAAATAATAATGAACTCTGATAAATATGAATACGGTGGCTCGGGAAAAGAATATCCTGATGCGTTGAAAACAATCACATATAATATAAATGAAGAAAAACATAATTATGTTGAAATAGATTTACCGGCTTACGGTGCTTTGATATTTAGAAAAAAACCTTCATCAAAAAGGTCTGAAAATAAGACAGAGGAAAATATAAAAGAATAATTATAATTTACAGTTAAAAGTGCTCAAAAATCAAGTAATTTTGATTTAAAATAAATAATTCACTATAATAAATTAAAATGAGGTGTATTTCTCTATGTACAAGAAAAAAGAATGTATCGCAATGCTGCTCGCAGGAGGACAAGGCAGCCGTTTGTATGCCCTTACTGAAAAAACTGCAAAACCTGCGGTTCCTTTTGGTGGTAAATATCGTATAATTGATTTTCCAATGTCAAATTGTATAAATTCAGGAATTCATACCGTAGGCGTTCTTACTCAGTATCAGCCTCTCGTACTTAATGAATATATTGGAAATGGTCAGCCATGGGACCTCGACCGTGCAAACAGCGGTGTTATGGTACTTCCTCCTTATCAGGGAAAAGATGGTGCGGACTGGTACAAGGGAACCGCAAATGCGATTTATCAAAACCTCGATTTTATAAACCGTTATGACCCTGATTATGTTATTATATTGTCAGGAGACCATATATATAAAATGGATTACAGTGAAATGCTTGCTGCACATAAAGCAAAGAAAGCAGACTGCACAATAGCGGTACTCGAGGTTCCGATTGAAGAAGCAAGCCGTTTCGGTATAATGAACACAGACGAAGACTGGAGAATATATGAATTTGAAGAAAAGCCGAAACATCCTAAGAGCACAAAAGCATCTATGGGAATATATATATTCAACCGCTCAATTCTTACAGATTATCTTATCAGAGATGAAAAAGACCCTGAATCATCAAAGGATTTCGGAAAAAATATAATTCCTGCAATGCTTAATGACGGATTGAAGATGTATGCATTCCCCTTCAAAGGATATTGGAAAGACGTTGGAACAATATCAAGCTTATGGGAAGCAAATATGGACTTGCTCGGAACAGAGCCAAAATTCAATCTGCATGATAAATCATGGAGAATTTTCTCACGCAATGACGCAAGACCTCCGCATTATATCGGCGATTATGCAAAGGTAAGCAATTCACTTGTTACGGAGGGCTGTGAAATTCATGGTATAGTTGAAAACTCTGTTTTGTTTAACGGTGTAAAGGTAGCAAGAGGCGCTTATATAAAAGACAGCGTTATAATGAGTGACGTAACAATAGGCGAGGGTGCTACTGTAAATTACAGTATAATTGACTGCGATGCAAAAATCGGTGCCGGAGCTGTTGTAGGACGTCCCAAAGATGCGGCATCTGGAATTACCGTTATCGGAAGCGATATTACAATAAATGCGGGTTCGGATATTCCGGCGGGTGAGATGGTTACAGGAAATACTATAAATAATATCAATAAATAATTCAATATATTGGTATCGTAATAACTTAGAAATATTAGAATATATCAATAAATTTTTATATAAAAACATAATTTTTTCGGAAAGGAATATTTATTCGTAAAATTAAAGGAAAAACGAATAAATTACGGATAATATCATATGTCGGCAGCAGGAATTATTTTTTCAAATATTCATGACAGTAATTTGCCGGAGCTTACGCGCCTTCGCACAATGGCGTCGGTGCCTTTCGGATGCAGATACAGACTCATAGATTTTACCCTTTCAAATATGGTAAATTCAAATATAGATAATATAAGCGTTATAACTCATTATAACTATCATTCCCTGATGGACCATATAGGTTCCGGAAAGGACTGGGATTTGGCTCGCCGTTCAGGTGGTGTAAAAATTCTTCCTCCCTATATAACCGCTTATGCGAATAATGTAAATTCACTTTACAGAAGTCGTTTGGAAGCATTGAAGAGCATAAATTATTCAATCAGCAAGCTTACAGAAGACTACGTTGTTTTATCGGACTGTGACGTAATCTGTAATGTAAATTTAAACGATATTATTGAAGACCATATAGAAAATAATGCGGATATTACAATTGCGGTTAAAAAGATGCATGTAACGCAAGACCTCGCAAAAATAAATGTTATGTTTGAATCAGATGAAAATAACCGTATAACAGATGTGCTTGCATACCCGACTAATTTTGAAGGAGAAGCTGATGTTTCATTGAACATAGTAGTTATGAAACGTGCATATCTACAAAATATCGTTCTTGACGCAATCGCGCATAATTACACAAGTCTTACGCATGATATAATATACCGTAATCTTAATAAGTGTAATTTCCGTGTATACAAGTATGACGGATATTTTGCGTGCATATCCTCATTTGCAGATTATTTCAGCCACAGCATGGAAATAATCAATAATCCGGAAATAAGAGCTAATTTGTTTGAGGTTAAAAACCGTCCAGTTTATACAAAAGTAAGAAACAGTGCACCTACATATTACAGCGAAAGTTCAAATGTAAAAAATTCACTCATTGCTGACGGTTGTATTATACATGGAAATGTTGAAAACAGCATTTTGTTCAGAGGAGTAAAAATCGGAAAGAACACGACAGTTAAAAACAGTATTTTATTCCAGGATACATTCACGGGAGAGAATGTATACCTTAACTGCGTAATAACTGATAAAAATGCGGTAATACGTGACGGAAGAACTTTGTCGGGTCATGAAACACTGCCATTCTATATTGCAAAAAGCAAGATGATATAAAATAAAAGGGGGATACAATTCATGAAAATACTTTTTGCAGGCTCTGAAGCCGTGCCATTCGCTTCATCAGGCGGACTCGGAGATGTTTTAGGTTCATTGCCAATTTCTCTGAAGCAGGCGATGGGCGAAGGGAATGATGTACGTGTAGTAATGCCCATGTATTCCCAAATAAAAACAAAATTCAAGGAATCTCTCAAGCACATAAAAGATATAACAGTAACGCTTTCATGGCGTCAGCAGTTTTGCGGAATATGGAGCATAGTAAGAGAAGGTGTGACATATTATTTCATAGATAATGAATACTATTTTAAAAGAGGTTCCATGTATGGGAATTTCGATGACGGAGAGAGATTCGCATTTTTTAGCAAGGCGATAATAGAAATGTTGCCGGTAATAGATTATTTTCCCGATGTGCTTCACGCAAACGATTGGCAGAC
>CALWTV010000130.1 GCA_944384555.1 uncultured Clostridia bacterium
AATTAAAAATATCCCCGCTATTTCAACAGTAACCGATAATCTGGAACTTGAAAATTCCAAAAAAGCACTGAGCCTTAAAAAGAAAGATAATACCGACGGTTCATTTGTTGTTCTCGATTTGGAAGAAGAAACCACAGGACTTTTGTATCTTGACATTGAAGTACCGTGCGAGTGTGAAATTTTAATAGGCTGGGGCGAGCACCTGACTGATATGCGGGTACGCTCATACATAGGCGGACGCAATTTCTGCGCCTCATATTACGCACGAGAAGGAAGAAACCGATTCTTCGCTCCGTTTTTAAGACTGGGACTGCGTTACCTTCAGCTCAATATCCCTGCACCGAATACCGTAATTCACTATGCAGGTATAATTCCAACATTGTATTCACCCGCTGAAAATATTTCTTTCCGCTGTTCAGACAAACTTCACAATACGATTTACGATACCTGTTTACGCACACTTATTTTATGTATGCATGAGCATTACGAGGACTGCCCGTGGCGTGAGCAAGCGCTTTATTCAATGGATTCACGCAATCAAATGCTCTGTGGATATTACGTCTTCCATGAAACCGAATTCGCACGTGCGTCACTGCGGCTTATGGCACATTCCATACGTGAAGACAATATGCTTGAACTTTGCTCTCCTGCTGAAGTTTCGATTACAATACCTGCATTTAGTGCGATATTCCTTGTTCAGTCATATGAATACCTGTTATACTCCGGCGATATTGAGTTTATTTCCGAGATAAAGCCTGTGTTAATGCGGATTGCCGATGAATTTATCCGTCGTACCGCCAACGAAAAGCATCTCATAAAATGTTTTGGTGAACAAAAATACTGGAATTTCTATGAGTGGCAGTCGGGACTTGAGGGTTCTATTTCCGGCAGTATCGATGAGGATAACCTCACTTATGACGCACCGCTCAACGCTTTTGTATCAATGGCGCTTTCTTCGCTGTCTGAAATATGTGCCTCACTCGGAGATATCGAAAATCAGAGCCGTTATTATCAGGCTCATATCAGCATAAATGAGTCAATGGATCGTGAATTTTGGTGTGAAAAGGAAGGCGCATATGCGTCATACCTTAAAAAAGGCGAGCTTATTCATTTTGCTGAGCTTACAAATTCGCTGATGATATATGCCGGAGCTGTGCCTGATTCACGTTTTGAGCTTGTGGCAGAACGTCTTACAAACGGCTCAATGCTTCCTGTAACGCTCAGCCACACGATATTCAAATATGATGCGCTTATGACAAATCCCGAAAAGTACGGTCGTTATGTATTCGACGATATCGCGGAAAAATGGGGGTATATGCTGCGTCAGGGAGCGACTTCATTCTGGGAAACCATTGACGGTGACTGCGCTTTCGGAAACGCGGGAAGTTTGTGTCACGGCTGGTCTGCGATTCCGGCATACATTTATATGAAATATGCTTTTGATATTGACAGTAAATTCACTGGACTTTATGAATGCATAATTCATAATTCATAATGCATAATTAGTAAACTGAATATCTGTACAAAGCGCCTTAGACGAACAGGAGCACTTAGCGAGCCGGAAATCGCAAGCGGTTAGCACGAAATCGGCTTAACCGTAAGACGAGCGGTTTACAGAGGTTTCTCTTTTTTGATTAAACTTTTTTCTCTTCCGAAAAAAAGAGAAAAAAGTTTAAAAAGTCGCTTTGCACAAAACAAAATTTTAATCGCAATAAAACCCAAAAATATAGATATACTTAATTAAAAAGGAGCTTTTGTTAAAAGTAAATGAATAATAGAGTAATGACGGCGATGAGCGGCGGAGTGGACAGCTCAGTCTGCGTGCATTTACTGCAAAACGATAATTTTGACGTTTCGGGCGTTACTTTCATTATGAGCGATGGGAGCGATGTTGCATTAAGCTCATCTGAAACGGCGCGGAAACTGGGCATTCCACATTATATTCTCGATTTGCGCAGTGAATTTCGTCAGAGCGTTATAGAAAATTTCATATCCTCTTATGAAAACGGACTTACTCCGAATCCCTGCGTATTCTGCAATAAAACTATGAAATTCCCGTATCTTTTCAATGCCGCAGATGAGCACGATTGCGATTTTGCCGCAACCGGTCATTACGCAAAATGCGAGTACGATTCAAATACCGGAAGATATCTGCTGAAAAAAGCGGAGGATTTGAGAAAAGACCAGAGCTATATGCTTTATTCTCTCTCACAGACACAGCTTTCACGCCTGAAATTCCCACTTGGTGATATGACAAAACCGCAGATACGAGAAATCGCCCGCAGTCTTGGACTTGCTTCGGCGGATAAGCCGGACAGTCAGGATATCTGCTTTATTCCAGACGGCGATTATGCCGCGTTTATTGAAAAAATCACGGGTAAAACTCCAGAGGCGGGAGATTATATAGATAAAAGCGGAAACGTTATCGGACGCCATAAAGGTCATATAAACTATACCACTGGTCAGCGTAAAGGTTTGGGAATGTCGTTCGGGCGTCATATGTTCGTACTCGGCAAGGACGCAAAATCAAACACAGTAACTCTCGGTGATGAAATTGATTTGTTCTCAAACCGTGTTTATGTGAAAAATTTAAATTTTATTGCTGTTGATGAAATAAAAGCGCCGTTAAAGGTAAAAGCAAAAATCCGATATTCTCAAAGGGAATCGTTTGCAACAGCGGAACAAATAGATGAAAATTACATGGTATTAACATTTGATGAGCCGCAGAGAGCCGTTACTTGCGGTCAGTCGGCGGTGATCTATGATGGAGATGTTGTAATCGGCGGAGGTGAAATTACTTTCGGAGGTGACAATTTGTAATGTGCCCCGATGAATTGTTTATCCGATCCCGACCCCTGTTTGGTGATGATGGGGTTGAAAGAATCCGTTCCGCTCATGTTGCGCTGTTTGGGATAGGCGGAGTCGGTTCGTTTACCGCGGAAGCTCTGGCACGTGCCGGAATCGGGCGGCTGACTTTGATTGACGGCGATGAAGTCGCACCCTCAAATCTCAATCGACAGCTTATCGCTACCTCAAAAAATATCGGAATGGCGAAAGTAACCGCGGCAAAGGAGCGCATTCTTGAAATAAATCCCGACGCTGAAGTAAATGCGGTTCAGATGTTTTACACGCCTGAAAATGCCGGAACGCTCGATTTATCCGATGTTGATTATATAGCCGATGCGATTGACACGGTAACTTCTAAAATATATCTGATAAAATACGCTTTTGAAAATAAAATTCCTGTGATATCGTGCATGGGAGCCGGAAATAAACTTGACCCAACGAGATTTCGGGTAAGTACGCTCGATAAAACCTCGGTATGCCCGCTTGCCAAAGTAATGCGGCGAGAGCTAAAATCGCGCGGTGTGGCAATTGATAAAATAAAAGCGGTTTGGTCTGACGAGGAGCCAGCAGAGCATAAAACGGAAGTTTCTGATGCAGGTTCAAATAATCGGCGCAGTACACCGGCAAGCGTTTCATTTGTACCGTCAGCCGCAGGTCTTGTGATGGCGGGCGAAATAATCTGCGATATTGCTTTTGCACGCTGAATTTTCTTAATTTAAATATTATTTTTGGCTATATTTATAATCCTGAGATTTTTTCTTACAGCGTAATTTACCGTATAAAAGGTTCCACCCTTATTTTCATCAAGATAACAAATACATGCGGAGCTGGTGTCTACGAGATATCGGTTCCGCTTTTGTATACAGCCTCTGTGGTATTGGTCTGAAATATAGATAACTTTATCGGCATGTTTTTTTATATTATCATAAATAGACTTGTCTGTTTCCTTCCAGCTTTTGGCTTGTGCTATATACGGAACAACGAGTGTGAGCTTAATCTGCGGATATTTTTCCTTTAAATCGAGCACTGCCTGAGCGGCAAGCGTATCAAAGCCTAAAGCGCCTCCGACTTCAAACCATATATATTTTTTATTGATTAAATCTGTGATTTCGGCATTGAGCTGTTGAATCACGTTTTCTTTTTTTTCAGGCGGTATAATTCTGTGACCGGTAAAGCAACAGGTTTTATCTATTAATTCGCTCATTTTTTCACTCTTTCGGAAAATACTATAATCATGAAAATATCGCATGTAATATTTATAGTATATCACAGTCGGCAGGCAATATCAATAGTCTGTGTTATAGTTATTTAAATATTTATAGACTATATAATATACTATTTAAAAGGAAACTTTCAATAAGTGAAAGTCATGGTCATAAATATGAGTGAAATTACAAAATTAATCGGACAGCGTATCAGGAATTACAGAATCAAACTCGGCTTAAGTCAGGAAAAGCTCGCGGAATTGTGCGGCTGTCACCCCACGTATATCGGTCAGATTGAACGCGCTGAAAAAAATCCAACTGTTGAAAGTATTGAAAAAATCGCATATGCACTTCATGTTCCGATGTCAAAGCTCTTTGAAAAGATTGGTGAAAATAATAACTGTTCTGACGATATTCCTTTAAAATGCTATGAGCTTTTAGCCTCCAAAAGCCGCTCCGAACAAGAACGGCTTTATCAAATTCTGCTTGAAATCGATAAATACAAAAACAATTAATTTTTGATTGCGTTAGTCTGAATGACGCTGTATGTAATTAATCTGACTCACTATAAGTAAACTGCGAATCATATAAGCGCAAAAAAAGGAAGGTATCATTAAAGATTCCTTCCTTAATTTTTTATTTTTGACTTCCGCATTGAATAGTTTAAAACTTCATTTTGTTTCTTACCGCGGCGAGTACTTTTGACATTCTTATATAGAAATAAACGATATAGCCGATTATAGATGCCAGTATCACCGAGCCGGTTACTATTTGGAAAATGAGAATTACACATGCGTTGAACTGCACAACTGAGGCAATATTTTCCCACCACGGAATTATTATATTTGCGTCAGTTATACCGCTTCTTGCCAGATTGGGAATCATTTTTCCTAAAGTCAAGACGCTATATCTCGAGGAGTTTTCGACAATAACCGAATTTCCGCCACCCACGCCGTCTTTTACAAGCGATACCGCAAAATCACGTATCGGGTTCGGCATAACGGTTTCATAACAGGTTATACTCACATTTTCATCTATATTTCGGTATGTTTCAAACGCCATGTATATTCTCGGATATTTCCCGTAAACCTCGTTTGTGAGTTTGTCGCGTTTGCGGTCTACTACGCCGGATATCTGAAATTCTTTTCCGTACATCCATACTCTTTTACCGACAACATCATTTGAGCCGAAAAGCTGCCATGCCGCGTCGGTATCAATTACCACACGGTTCAGCATGATATCATCATCATAGAACTGTGCGCCCGACACAAACTGAAAATCGTGTATATAGAAGAAATACCCTCCGATTGCGGTTGGCTGAACGTCAATGCTTGAGCTTTCCGATTCCATTTTAGTTGAAGGAGCCTCGGTGCTGTAAGCATCAATAAAAAGTTTTGCCTGCGGATTATCGGGTTTTTGTACGGTTTCATATATTTTTTCAAGTGCGTTTGCACCGAAACTTTTAATCTGCTCCGGTATCAGTCCCGAATCCGCCGTCAAAAAGCACGATACCTGAGCGTAAGGGACAGTACTGCCTTTACCCCAGCGTTTTGCCGCGCTCTGTGAAGTTTGAGCGCTGGTCATTGAAACAGATATCACAGTGAGTATAACGAATATAATCAGACATGCCGCAGTTATTGAAAGCACTGTAATATGTATCTTTTTTTCGTTTACGGAGCGGGAATACGGTCTGACGCCTTTGCCTGAATATGAATTTGTTCTCATGCCTCAACCATTCGCACCTGCGTTCCGGCATTTATCGGGGCGGAGGAAGTAACGATGACGAAATCGCCGTAATTGAGTCCCGATACCGCGGCGGAGGTGTTATCCTTTGCAATTATCTGAACATCTGCACGTTTAGCGGTGTACCTGTTTCCGAGAGGAGTTGGTTTTACGCTTACAATATATACAAATGAGCCGTTATTATCCTCACGCAATGCGCTTATCGGAACTACCATATCATAGTTTTGAGATTTTTCGCCGATTGAGAAGGATAAGTTTGTTCCGATGGACACATCTCCAGTTACATTGACTGTAACAATTTTAGTTTTCTGAGGGTCATTTTTATCAGGCACAATACTATCAACTATTGCGTTTACATTGCCGCCCCAGTAATTCTGCACCTTTGCGATATCGCCCACACGGATACGTTTTGCCTGATCTGTGGAAAGCGAGAACTGAACCATATATCCTTTATCCACGAGCTGAATTTTTGCGATTGTATCGTTGAGATTAGCGGTTTGGCCTGCGGAGAAGTTGATTTCAGTTACGATACCGTCAACAGGAGCGGTAAACTGTGACAATGCAGTGGTATCCTTGAATTTTTCAATCTCTTCTTCTTTTAATTTGATTTTTGCTTCTAAGGTTTCAAGTTCGAGTTCATTAGCATCGCCGCTGTCGGAATTAGCTTTTTTGAGAGCTTCAACTGCAAGCGCTTTGTCCTGAATATTTCTTTCCATCGCCATGATTTCGGAATCGGTTTTAGCAAGGCTTTGAATATTGTCCGCCTCGGACTTAGCCTTGTCGTACTGAGCGGATAAGTCGGCAAATGTTGCGTCAAGTCCTACCTTTTCCTCTTTGAGCTTGAGAATTTCATATAAATCGGTAGCTTTTTCAAGAGCAGTGGTTTTTTCGGTTGCGTCAAGCTCCGCAAGTTCTTTTGCGAGAGTGGCGTTGTCAAATGCAATAGAGGCGTTGTCCATTTCGGTTTTTAATCTGGTACGCTCTGCATTATATGATTCGCTATCGGTATTATTTGTGCTTGCTTTTGATATTTCTTCTTTTTTATAGTTTATTGCGATTGTCTTATCTTCGAGTGCGCGCTGTTTTTCAAGTTTAGCGGCCTCAAAAGCCTGATTAGCTTCATTATATGCCTTTAGTGCAGCATTCATATCAGCAACTATCTGATTATATTCTTCGTCCGTTATATATCCGTTTTTAAGCTCATCGGCTGCAAGAAACGCTCTCTGAAGTAATTCGTCATATTTTGCCAATGCTTCGTTTACCGGTGCGCTGTCATTAGCTAAAAACGTATTATAGTCTTGATTCAAACGTTGATATTCCAGTTCAAGCTGAGCTAAATCCTTTTTAAGCTGGTCAAGGTCTACGGTCTGGCTTCCATCCCCATGCTGAGTTATAAATGTTTCATATGCATTGGCGGTTTCCTTTTTCTTTTTCTCAGCTTCTTTGAGAACCTGCTCAGCCTGTTTCAGAGCGGCGTCAGCTGTTTCAGAAGCGGCAGTTGCGGTATCGAATTCAGCTTTTGCCTGATTTATATCGGAGAGGAATTCCGAACTTTTATATTTTTTCTCGATTTCGAGAATTTTTGTATTTATGTTAGTGATTTTTTCATTTGCGGCATTTTTCTGGTCTTCTATCGTTTTAAGAGTAAGATTTGCCGCAGTCAGTTTGGTATTAGCATTCTTTGCAAGCTGTAAATCTTCCTGCAAGCGTGAAAGTTCCAGCATAGCAGTAGTATATTCGCTGTTTGACATTTTTTGAATAAGTTCAGTTTTGCTTTTTTTAAGATTGCTCAATTCCTCCATCGCCGTAATAAGGTCCTGCGAGCCGGTATCATCAAGCAGGAACATTACATCGCCCGCTTTGACTTCACTGCCGACCTTGACGCCGACATCGGTGATTTTAAAAGTGCGGTCAGCGACTACATTGTATGACTCTTTGGCTTCAACCGCACCGCTTCCGGTTACATTTGTGGTGATTGAGCCGCTGTAACAATACTGCGCCGATACTTCCGGCAGCGAAAAATTCATTATTGTATTTGAGAAAAGAGTCAGCACAAGCATTATTGCAAGAAAGATTATAGCTATATTTTTTATCCAGCCGCGTCTTTTTGCGGCTTTATCATTCACATTCATAAGAGTACCCTTTTTTAGAAATTCTTTTTTATTAATATATTTTATTTATAATAAAATTTTTGAAAAAATTATCCCTTGATTCCGCTTGAATAAGATATTCCTTCAATGAGGTAGTCCTCACTGTAAAAGAACATAAGCAGAGTCGGAATCATATATATTACCGCTACGGCAAATGCAAGTCCTACATCTCCGGTATTGATTTTCGATAAAAATACCGATAATGGGTGCATATCCGCGTCATTGAGCAGTATCAGCGGCTGTTCAACCATGTTCCAGTAATCAATAAACACGAGTATCGCAACCGAATAGATTGTGCTTCGGCACTGAGGAACGCATACGCGGGCGAAAATCGTAAATTCACCGGCACCGTCAAGTTTTGCCGCCTCTATCATTGCCGAGGGCATTCTTTTCATGAACTTAGTCAGAATGAACACCGAGAACGGCGCGAATATTCCGGGCAGTATGATTGACCACCGCGTATTGATTATGTGCAGCCATTCCGATACTAGATAGTTTGGCACAAGCGTTACCTGATACGGCATAAGCATGAGTATGATGTACACAAAAAACGCAAGCGAGCGGAGTTTTCCGTCAAACCGTGCGAAGAAATACGACGCTCCGAGCGCAACACATATCTGAAATACCGTAATCGGAACAACCATAATCACGGAGTTCCAGAATTTAATCAGGTATTCGGGGCTTTTCAGAAGAACCGTTGAATACTGCGAAAAGCTTATCATATCGGGAATAATTTTTAAATTTACCTGCTTTGATATGTACGTTTTGTTACTGCTTGTCGCGTTTTCGATAATGCTTCCGTAATTCGCCATTATCTCCGTTGAGGACATAAACGAATTTGTAATTGTGAGGATTGTGGGAGTGAGAATTATTATAGCAATAATTCCCATAAGCAATACGGCAAAGCCCATTATGATTTTGTCACGGATTTTTTTTCTTTTGCGTATTCGCCTGACTCTGATACGCTCACGCTCAAATTTATCGCGTGGAGTTTTTTTCTGTTTTTCAGGCTGAATTGGATTGCCTTGTATAATTGTTTCCTTGTTCATATTTCCGCTTATTCCTCCAAATCCCGCCCGATTTTATTATCTATTATACACATTATGCCGATAATTACAATCATTACAAGGCACATGATTATCGCCGCCGCCGAAAGTTTTTGATAGTCGAGCGAGCGGAAGGTGTTATTTATGAAGTGCTGAAGAAGATATAAGTTTTCGTATGGATAATCGCCGGTCAGCAAATACACTTCTCTGAACACTTTAAACGAGTTGATAAGCGAGAGAATACTCACAAATACAAGGCTTGAGGAGAGATAACGCAGTTTTATGTGGAAGAATTTCTGAAATGCGTTTGCGCCCTCAAGCTCCGCTACTTCCATTATATCTTTTGGGATATTAGCGAGAGCCGCCATGAAAAGAATCATGTTATACCCCACGTTTTTCCAAAGATACAGCAGTACGATTACAATGTGACTGTATTCGGATTTTAGCCAGTCGATAGGAGCCAGTCCGAACATTGAAAGCATAGCATTTACGGAACCGTTTTGATGGAACATAACCTGCCATATAAGCACGATTGAAGCGACCGGAACCATAAGGGGCGTTATAAGTACGGTGCGGAACTGCGTTTTAAACGGTATATTTGAGTATAAGATAACCGCAAAAACCAGTGACAGCAGTACAACGAGCGGTACAGCTATTACTGAAAAGGAGAGCGTATTTTTTACGGCTCTTTGAAACGCAGCGTTGCCGAGCAGAGCCTTGAAATTATCGAGAAATACGAAATTTTTAGAGATAGGGTTATCCACCATTGAGTAATAGAGGACAACAAAGAACGGTACTATGAAGAATATCATAACGCCGATAATACTTGGCAGAAAGAATACAGAAGTTATTATTCTTTCACGGCGTTCATTTTTGCCGATTTTTACTTTTTTATGTTTTGGTTTATTTTGATTTGCTGACGGACTGCGTCTTTTTAATTTTTCGGGTTTTTCTTTTGGCACAGTCTGCGGCATTGTCTGAATTTGCTTCATTTAATTTTCACCTGTCCGTTTATGGTTTTGCACTTTTAATAAATTTTTACACTCCATATATTTACCCTAATTTAAGGATATTCATTTTATAATAAAACTCCTTCAAATGGCTATCTGTTTTTTGAATACACTTTTAAGAATCAAGAGCATTAGATTAATTTTTTAAAGATATAAATTTTAAGAAATTTCGCTTAAGTAAATAGAAATACGTCCTTGAATTATATCTGCGACTTCTTCTGCGGATTTTACGCCGTTGAAATAAGCACTGGTTTCTTCGTTGATTATATTCATTATCTGTACGTCTGATGATGAAGATTTTGATACCGTTATAGAGTCAAGCAGGGCTTTAACTGCGTCAACATCATCTTGTGTAAGATATATACGTGTTCCCGAATTTTCATCTTTATCATCGAATGGAGCATCGCTTGATTCCCATCTGCCGCTTTTAGAATAAAAATAATATTGAGCCATCTGATTTTCCGCTAATCTTTCAAGTGCGGATACAGTCGAGGGAAATTTCTGAACTGAATTTTTGCGGTTTTGCAGCTCATCTGACATCATGTATTTAATAAATTCCCACGCGCCTTCCTTTGACTTAGATTTTGCGGAAATTGCGTATTCACCGGACACCATTATGACTGAACCGTTTGAGCCGTCTTCGGTAGGAAATCCAATCATATTGAGTTCCTCATCAATTCCAAAACGCGCTTTTTCTATCAAATATTGTTCAAATGAGCTTATATTTAATCGAGTCAGCATTATTTTATCATTACAATACGGGGCATTGAAGTCCTCGTTTGTGTCGTATTCGTAAATACTTTGTTCAATTTTCTCCGGCAGTGACTTTGCGTATTTAAGCAGGTTAATAAATCCGTCCGAGTCAAAGCTGCACGTTCCGTTTTCGTAATCGATAAATTCGCATACTTGGCTCAGCATTATGTTCATGAAGTTTTCACGAGTCATATTTTCAAAGAGCTGAGTATCTTCCGGCAATGACTGCGCAAAATCCATCATTTCAGAGGTAGTCCAACCGGCTCTATCACCGAGGTTTTTCGATTTACCGACAATTGTCTGTACGTTAAATGAAGTTCCGATTCTGAACAGCCTGCCGTCATTTTCAAACGGCACACGCAGACAGCGAAGTAAATCCTCACGGTCAAACTCGGGGTCATTGTCCATGATTTCGTAAAGGTCAGCGAACAGTCCTTTATCCTCATAGCTTTTTACCGGCATTTCCGCGGGATACAACAGCAGAATATCAGGCACATTGCCGGTGGTGATATCATTATTCAAAGCGGTAACGGCAGGTTTATAATCATATGGCGTATTGTATATGGAATAATCCTTTGGCTGAATACAGTATGTATCACTTTTGAGATTGAAATTAATTATGTCATTGAATAAATAATACTGCGAGTAGTCATCGTATATAAAACCGAGCGTAATAATTGTTTTTTCCTTAATTTCATTGTCAGGCACTCGGTCGAGCACAGCAAGACTTGTTTCCTCGTGATTTTCTATATCGTAAAAGGAGCACAAAAATTTTGAATCCGGCAGTGCATAGAATGAGTTTATCAGATTAGGATTAACACTGGAATTTACAAAATTGAGCAATTCTTTCGGCTTATCTTCGCCCTCATTGTAACCGTATATTCCAATGTTGTTTTTTAGATAAAAGTCATATTCACTGCCTGATATAATCTGATACTGTCCCGAAATAAATTCCTGTGGAAGTGCGGTTTTCTGACCGATAGCCTTATTTCCCGTATCAATATACCGCATAACGCTTGATTTTGGCTCATTTTCATAATATTTTACTGCGGCTTTTCCGTTCTGCGTCAGATATAGTCCCTCAATATAACTGTTTAAATCTAACTCAAAATTCTTGCTTCCGTCGGAATTCAGTACCGCAATATCATTATCCGAGGCAATATAAATCATATCGTTTGAATCGGCGCACATTTGGGTTATATATAAACCGCCGCTTTCGCCGGAGTCGGAAAACACATCGTAAAGGTTTAAATTGAAGATTTCGTTTCCGCCGGAATCGGTTTTTATTAAACGACATTCATTTGCAGATGTCTCGGTATTATATCTTGCAATTGAATACACTTTTGAATCGTCAGATAATATACACATATAATTTATGTGCCATACCATACCATCATCTTCGGAATCAGGGGGATTAATCGGTTCAAAGGAGAGATTTGAGCCGTCCATGTCCATTGATACTAATAATGACTGCTGAACCACATTGTCTGAATTTTTAACTCCGAGCGCATAAATTTTTTCTGAGCGAATGATTATTGAACCTATATTTATGATTATATCTTCGGGAATTTCTATGGAGTTCGTGCGGTATACGTTAGTGATTTTCCCGCTTTTGGTGACGGACTGGTTTGATGTATTTATTTTATCTGAATTGTCATCGGAAGAAGTTTCATCTTTTGAACAGCCGATAACCGACATAGGAGCAATTAACATCAAAAGGCAAAGCGCAAGAGCAATTATTTTTTTGCATCTCATAAAAATTTCTCCCTGCATTTTTAAAATGATGAATCATTATAAACTGTCCGCCTATTAGTATTATAACTGAACTTATGCGATTTGGCAATACATATTATATTTCTTAAGAAATTCCGCCTAAATCTTCGCCTAAATCTTAAGAAATTTCACTTAAATATAAGGATAGCCTATCATATTTATTTCTTCGCCAAACTGGAATTGTGCCATTGCCATGAAATAGCTCTCAAATGAGGTTAAATTGGAAACGCTGAGCATAATTTTGTCATTAGGAATTTCTGCCATAAAGCATGACTGCGGTTCTTCCGTCAGGCGCAGTAATAATTTTATCGGCTGATAGGTTATCGTCAATTTCAATGTCAAAAGCTTTGGTTCCGTCGGAATTAAGGGCGGTAATGTAGATGTTTGAAATCAGATATATTAAATCGTTTCCGCCCTCATAAATTCCGTATATATCCATTTGGTCGGGATTTTCCGGAAATAAATCGGCCTGCTTTATGCAGAAAATTTCATTTCCGTCACTATCCCTTTTTATTAGACGAAATTCTTTCGCATAAGTTTCTGTATTATAGAGATTTATTATAAATATTATTGAACCATCGGAGAGAAGGAGAACAGAGCTTATATAAGATATTATATCATCGCTGTTTGTCTTTGTCGGCTTTATCACTTCCGATTTCATATCGGAGCTATCTGTGTTCATTGATAAAATAACGGTTTGCGTTTCTGAAGTTTCCTCATTTAAAACTTGTTCGCATACAGCCGAGATACGCTCTCCTTGTATATAGAAATCTCCACGATTAAATATGTAATTTTCAGGGAGATTTATAAAAAATGATTTGTATACATTAGTCGGCTTTATAGTCAATGGTTCATTTACCCCGTCATTTTTTGAACAGCCGATAATTGAAATAACAGAAAAGCACATCAAAAGACAAAATATTATTGTATATATCTTTTTGAAGCTCATAAAAATTCGTCCTCCGCGGTCATTAAGTTATGAATTTTCGCTCAAATAGATAGAAATACGTCCTTGAATTATCTCTGCGGTTTCTTGTGCCGATTTTGCGTCATTGAAATATGCGTCCGTTTCTTCAACGATTATATTCATTAAATCTTGGTCAGATGCACCTGCTTCCAATGTAATCGAATCAAGTATCGATACAAACTCGTCAACTTCTTTTTGAGTAAAATTCGCGGGAGTTTCGCCCGGACCGATTTCACTTTCCTCAAAAGGACTGCTTTTTGCGGACCAGCCGTTATTTCTAAACGAGTAGTAAGTTTCCATTTCAGATTTAATGTTATTTTCAAGAGCGTAAGTTGTAACCGGCATACTCCACCTTGAATTTTCACCTGACTGTGCTTCTTCCGATACTACCGATTTTAAAAATTCCCATGCAGTATCCTTGTATTCAGAGTCTGCGGAAATTGCAAATGCGTCCTGCATTACGACAGCTGAACCGTTTGAGCCGTCTTTGGTAGGATATCCGATTGCAATAATATCGTCATTGAGTCCGAATGCTACTTTGTCGCTTAAATAGTTATTCATCTCTCTGAATGTCGCTTCTTTTATCATTACCTCATCATTGCGGTATACTGCGTTCGGGTCGGGAGATTCATATTCAGCGTTCCAGTCAATTTCACTTTCTTTTGGCAATGATTTAGCATATTCGAGCAATTCTATAAATTCGGGAGAATCAAAATTGCATGTTTTATTTTCATAGTCAATGAATTGATTTTCCACACCGAGTACGGCAAAAATTATACTTCTGGGTACCATATTTC
>CALWTV010000131.1 GCA_944384555.1 uncultured Clostridia bacterium
AGAAATTTCTATGAATATAGGGGCAGAGATAAAAAAAGTCCGCAGACAAAAAGAAATGACGCAGGAACAGCTTGCGGAATATCTGAATGTATCTGTATCAGCTGTATCGCAATGGGAAAGCAATAAAACCACACCTGATATTTCTGTTATTCCGACGATATGCAATGTTTTGGGAATCACGGCTGATGAACTGCTTGGGATTGATATTGCAAAGAAAGAAGCGAACATTGAGAAGCTTATTGATGAAATCAGCGAAATTTCCCGTGGTGGCAATAAAAAAGAGGCATATATTCGATATAAGGAAGCGTTGAGACAGTACCCTGACAGTTATGATTTGATGTATCATGTTGCTTCCGAGTATATATGGCTGCAATATGAACCATATTACAGTGCTGAAGAACAGAAAAATATGCGTCAGGAAAGTATTGCCCTGCTTGAAAAAATTCTTGAAGGTTGTCTTGATGAAAATATTAGAATATTTGCGGTATCTGATTTATGCGGTTTTTATGCGCAAAACGGAGATATAGAAAAAGCTGAGAAATTGGCGGAGAAACTGCCGAATATTGCTAACAGCCGGAGTTTTGTGTTAGCGGGTATTTACAGCGGCTCAAAAGGAATACAGTCAAATAAAAATTTAATATTTATTCTGCTTGAATTCTTTTCAAATCGAATGACACGTAACTACAAATATGATAGCGGAGAACTGTTATATTCCGAGGAGGAAATCTTGCGCTTGTATGAAAAGCAGATTGAACTTTTAAATTTGATATTTGATGATGGAAATCTCGGATTTTTCAATGACGATATGCAAAACGCATATCTGCATGTTGCAAGGTACTGTGCAAGTCACGGAAATTATGAAGAAGCGCTGTCAAAACTCAAACTTGCCGCGGACTGTGCGATAGCTTTTATTGAATACGAAAAATGTGATGATTATTCATATAATTCAGGTATTTTAAAAGGATTAAGCGAATCCCCTGCTAATGGAATATGGCATTCTAACACTGACAATTCAGCAGGTGAGCTTTTAAACGATATGCAGTCTCCGGAATTTGACGTTATCAGAAACAATACAAGATTTTTGGAAATAGAGAACATGCTGAAAAAATACAAAGGCAGTAATAATTAAGCGATAGTTTTTCATGCGTGTTTTTATAATTCTAAATAAAAGAAAATATCGTCGGGGATTATAAGCATTTTCCCCGGCGATGTTTTTATGGCAGTTTATTTATTACTTAAAATAATAAATGTACTCGGCATTTCAGATGGATTATATGCTGTGCTCAAAAATTTCTTTTCAATCATGATTTTTGCGGGAACACACACTGCGTGGTAAAATTTATTATGTCCAGAAACACGTATAACGGAGTCTTTCAAATGCTGGGGAGAATGTTCGGCGAGGATTTTTTCTGACAATAAATCTAATTTTTCAAGCTCAATTCCAATTTCATCAAGCATGAATCGTTCAACATAGTTGTCAATTAACTGATATTGTTCTGTTGAATATACAGGAAATGTTACTCGGAATTTTCCGTCTTCTGATATAACATAGCTTTTTTTAATCATTTCTGCTATTGCTTCAAGGTCATATTCACTTAATATTTTTTCACTTTGTTTAGCTATACTACAAATAATATCTATATACTGCTGACTGCCGAAAAAATCTGTGTGGCTGCCTTTTTGAGCGGGAAGATAATCAAAAAACAATATTGAATCCCCATTTCTGCTATCAACAGTACAATAATTAAATGTTGACGAAACTATATTCCCGGTATCTTCCATAAGCCAGATGTCCGCGTGTTCACCCCATCCAGTTATTGCAGGAACTCCTACTGGCTTGAATGCGTATCCGAAAATTTTTCGCCACATCAAGGTAGAGAGTTGCCAGCGCAGTGTATTTTCACTGAAATCAGAGCCGTAAAATCCAATACTGCGGTATTCATCAATGTATGAGTTTACAAAAGAAATGATTTTATCCGCGATATATTCGTACTTGTCAGATAACTTTTGGCAAATTTCTTCTGTACACTCACGGCTTATAATAATAACATTCGCTGAATAATATTTTCCTTTATTTATCAGCAGTTTTTTATCGACAAGCTCTCTAATTTCGTCATCCACATAAGGAAGCGGAATACCAGTTTCAAGGCTTATACTTTCTGGGGTCAGACTGTCATTATAACAGGATAGAACAATATTTTGGCGTATCAGACTATTCATAAAAGAATAAAAATGATTAGGACCTTCACCGCTGTAATTAGGAATAAGTTTTTTGGGGTTATAGCTTAATTTTCCAAGATTACGTTCCATATTCATACCATCCTTTAGTATTTTTCGTGATTTGAAAAGCAGATATTTAACCATGCTTTCACTTACAGAAAGCAGAGATGAAATTTCAGCACATGATTTATTTTCAATGTAATATAAAATTGCTGCACGGCGGTATTTTTCAGATAATAGAGCAAGTTCGCGCCGCAGAGTGAATATATCTGAATTATCTTGAAATATGCTGTCGAAATTACTTTCCATATCCTTTATGTCTTCTGTGAGCTCTGAATTTTGATATTTAAGCTTTTTCTTATACCATTGTTTATAAACATTAGCTGCAACAGACCACATAAAACTGTAAAAGGCTTTATCATCGCGCATGTTCTGTGATGATTTAATCAGTTCAAGCAGAATATCCTGCGCTAAATCCTCTGCATCACTGCGGTTTGAAGTCTTTGACATACAATATGAAAATATTGATTTCGATACCTCGGATAGCTTTGTCTCAAGGTTTTGCCTATCCAAAATTTCACCTCCCATTTAAAATTTTTAGAAGCTTCTGACTATATAGTGGATAGAATATGTGTTTGGTTAATTGATATTTATATTATTTTGCAAAAAATTTTTATATAAGAAATAATAACTGAAAAGCCTGGCGTTTAAATGCGCCAAGCTTTTTATAATTATACTTTTGAATCAATCTTCCCAATTACCTTCGGTATACTGATTGTCAGTCATATCGCAGATACCGGCGAGAAGCATAATAATTCCCTGAACTCGGTGTGGCTGTATTATATAATACCCCCGCTCTTTGTTTTGACTATCTTCGGCAATCAAATCCGCAGCAAGCAGAGGCTTGATGTGATGATATGCTTGACCTGTTGAATTAAAACCGCATTTTTCTACTATCTGAGCAACTGTCATAGGTTTTCTTAAAATCGCGAGCAAAATATTCAGGCGATCATTGTTTCCGATACATTTAAGTACCTTTTCTGCGGTTCGGTTCTCAATCAGCGTCAGTAAATCGTCAGTATGTACTCCATTTTTTATCCATGTGGATTGTCTGCCTCCAGATGCGAACACGCCTAAATACGTAATACGTCCGCTGTCACCGCTTTTACCGCAGGAATTTTCAAGCCTGTTAAGAATTGCATTGATATTAGAATCGGGGTGCACATCAGCCATTTTTTCAACATGCCCGATTTTTTCTCTGTCATTTTTATTGTCCTCATCTTTTTTTAATAATTCTTTAATGTATTGCAGTTCTTTTTTTAGTTCATCGATTTCCGCACCAAAATTTCTTTCCATAATTTTTTCTCCTTAAATACAGAATTACGTAATTACGTAATATAATTATATAATATTCATTAAAATTTGTCAATACGTAATTACGTAATTATTTAATTTTATAAAAAGAAAAAACGCAGACAAAAATCTGCGTTCATAAAAATGGAGCTGCTACCCAGATTCGAACTGGGGACCTCATCCTTACCAAGGATGTGCTCTGCCGACTGAGCCATAGCAGCATTAATGTTTTTCAGCGTGTATTATTATATCAAAAAAAATCGATTTTGTCAATCCCTAAATTAAAAAAATACAAAAAAATTAAATGTAAAATAAAGCAAGGCGAGTAAATAAACCCGCCTTGTTGTCTTTATATTGCTTTTAAGAAAAATTAAAACTTAACTTCGTCGCCATAGTAAACGCAGATTAAGAGCTTGCGCATTTCCTCAACGCTGATGGGGCGCGGATTTGAGCCGGTGCAGGCGTCAGCGATTGCGTTTTCAGCAATGGAATCGAGCTTCTTCTTGAATTCAGCTTCGTTTACGCCGAAATCACGAAGACAGCATGGAATACCGAGTATGCGGTTGAATTCTCTGATTTTATCGCATAATTTCTTTGTAAGTTCTGCGTCATCGGAACCGCTGATTCCGCAGTATTTAGCAATTTCGCCGTAACGTGCGAGAGCGTTTTTGGAGTTGAATTCGATTACATAAGGCAGATAAATTGCGTTAGCGCAACCGTGAGGTACATGACCGCCTTCAAATGCAGCGCCGGTTTTGTGAGCCATTGAATGAACTATTCCGAGCAGAGCATTTGAGAATGCCATACCTGCCATGCACTGAGCGTAATGCATACGTTCACGCGCGCCTTCATCTCCTTCAAATGATGATGGCAAATCTTCAAAAACTGTTTTAATAGCGGAAAGTGCAAGCGGATCTGTGAACTGAGAATGAACTGTTGAAACATAAGCCTCAATTGCATGGGTGAGAGCGTCCATACCTGTATGAGCGGTAAGAGTTTTTGGCATTGTCATTACCAAATCAGGGTCAACTATCGCAATATCCGGAGTGATATTAAAATCGGCAAGAGGATATTTTATGCCCTTTTGATAATCTGTTATTACAGAGAATGCGGTTACTTCCGTTGCAGTACCTGAAGTTGAAGGAATAGCCGCGAATTTTGCTTTCTGACGGAGAGTGGGGAATGAGAAAGGCACTGTAAGTGATTCAAATGTGGTTTCGGGATATTCATAAAATACCCACATAGCCTTAGCCGCGTCGATAGGTGAGCCGCCGCCCATTGAAACAATCCAGTCAGGTTCAAATTCACGCATGATTTCAGCTCCGCGCATTACGGTTTCAACGGAAGGGTCGGGCTCAATATTTTCAATTAATTTAACTTCAAAGCCCGCTTTTTCCAAATATTCCTTTGCACGGTCAAGAAAACCAAAACGTTTCATAGAGCCGCCGCCGACTGCGATTACTGCACGTTTGCCGCTCAATGTCTGAAGTGTTTCAAGACTGCCTTTGCCGTAATAAATATCTCTTGGAATTGTAAATCTTGCCATTTTTATACCACCTGTTTTTTTATAATTTTTATAAATTAATTAATATTATTAATTTTTTAAAGAATAGAATAAAGTATATGTATTGTAATAAAAAATATACTGAAAAAATTAAAGAATGACTTCTTTTCCGGAATCGGAGGAATCGTAAATACCCTGCATAAGCTTTGCCGTGATAATAACGGTATCGATATGAGAGGGGAGTTTTTCTCCGGTCTGTGTGCAGCGTACGAATGATGCGATTTCGTTGTCAAACATATTTACGCTCTGGTATTCGGGCTTGTAGCTGTAAAGCTTACCGTCTTTTGTAGTATATACGGTAAAATCTCCGCCGTACTGAAGACGAATTCCGCCCTTGTCGCCAAGAAAATCAATGAAAGCTTCGCCCACACCGATATTCTGAGCCCATGCGCCGTTTAAAGTGATTGTAGGACCTTCGGTACGAATAAATCCGGTTACGAAATCATCAACATCGTATGTACCGTTAAGGTCTTTTGTGTTTTCCGCCCACATTCCTTCATAGACATAATTAGGCATGTCGCAGCCGAGTACGGAGAATGCCTTGCCTGATGCGGAAATCGGGTTGGGGTCGCCGGTGCAGTACATAACTATATCGAGATAGTGAACGCCCCAGTCAATTAAAACGCCGCCACCTGCGATATCTTTGGTTGTGAACGCACCGCCAAGTCCTGGAATGCTTCTCTGAGCGCGGAAAGATACGTATACATGATAGATGTTTCCGAGTTCACCTGAGGAAATAATTTTCTTTATTTCATTTACCGCAGTGTTGAAACGGTTTACAACGCCGATATTGAGAGTTTTGCCGGTTTCATGCTGAACTTTCTGCATTTCGAGGGCTTCGGCATATGTACGTGCGGCAGGTTTTTCGCATAAAACGTGCTTTCCTGCGCGGAGAGCGTCTATTGCGATTATGGGGTGAGCCTTGTTAGGAGTACATACTGATACCGCGGTAATTTCGGGGTCATTTATTACATCATGATAATCAGTTACGGCAATTCCGCAGCCGTACTGAGAAACTGCTTTTTCGGCTCTTTCGGGGATAATATCGCAGAAATACTTGATTTCCGCATCTTCACACTTGAGATAAGCGGGAATATGAGCGCTGTTTGCGATTGTACCGCAGCCGATGACGCCTACTTTAATTTTTGCCATTTTAATCTCCTCCATTTTAATAAAAATATTTAATAAGAAGACGAATTATCAAAAAATGATTAAATTATAAATATATACTTTAGAACATATATTTATTTACTTAAATGTTACCATAAAAACGTGAATAATTCAAGTATAAATTTTTATAAATATAGATTTTATTATAAAAATATGCTATAATTTTTGTAATGAGGAATAAAACATCTTAAATTATGTATGGGAGTAAATATTTTAATATGGGAATAAAAATAAAAACTGCGGTAATATATGGCGACAGTATCTCCACAGCGGATTTCGGAAATGGGGGATACGGTAAGTTGATAAAGGAAAAGCTCGGAATCGAAACTTTATATAATCATGCGATAAGTGCAAGTGCTATGACTGACGGCACGCCTAATAATTTGATACGCCTGCTTGATGATGAAGCAAATCTTCATTCGGACGCGGAACTTGTAATAATATGGCACGGTACAAATGACTGGTACTGGGGAGCACCGATAGGGGAGTATCACGAAAACGGCAGACAGGACGAGAATACCTTTATAGGCGCGCTTGTAAATTCAGTTTTAAGAATCAGAAAATGCGCTCCGACCGCTAAAATCGTATATCTGACTCCGCTTTGGAGATATCAGAATCCGGACAGATGCGATAAAGTAGCTGAGGCATGGACAAACAAAAATGCAGTAGGTCTGACTCTCTGCGATTATTATAATGCGATAATTGATATGAGCCGACTGATGTGCTTTCCGGTAATTGATATGCGTACATGGACTAATTTCAACCGCTCAAATCATTCAATTTATCAGCCGGATTTGGTTCACCCGTCAGAGGAAGGTTATAAAATTATCGCTGATATTATATGCGGTCACATAAAAAATTTCTATAATTGTGACTGTTGATTTTATATTCCCAGTGAGATATAATATTTATTATAATTTATATTTTGTATGAATTTATGTTTAGGACTTAAGAATAATTGATTCTGAAACAATAATTCACAACTTAAAAATATTTATCGAGGGAATATCAAAAATAATGATTTACTCTGGTTTGAAAAAGAAAATAAAGGTTGCCTCAATGCCGATTCGTCTGTTTGGAATTGCACGTGAGTCGATAGTTGACGGACCTAATCTGCGTTTTGTGGTGTTCGTACAGGGATGTCCGCATCACTGCCCCGGCTGTCATAACCCCGGTTCGCATGACCCCGAGGGCGGTAAACTCGCTACTACCTCAAAAATATGGGACGCGATTATAAAAAATCCGCTTATAAAAGGAGTAACTTTCAGTGGCGGAGAGCCGTTCATGCAGCCTGAACCGCTTGCGGAAATCGGTCGCGCAGCTCAGGAATACGGACTTGATGTAATGACG
>CALWTV010000132.1 GCA_944384555.1 uncultured Clostridia bacterium
TCTTGGATTATTATCCTAGCCAACAGATTCATGCGGATAGTATGGAATATCGTATGTACTTTCTATATATTCCCACTCTTTTTTTACATCTTTAAGTATATCTCTGTAATCACGGTTCATATCTGTATAATGAACAAACTGATAGTGCGTGATACTCGAAAATCCCATTCCTTGAATAGCGTCCTTATCAATCAGTTTTACCCCGCCGTCAGTGCCGCTTCTATCAACAAACTGTCTGCCCCACATGCATAACTGTAAGTGAAGTCCGGGAAAGCCAGCCTTTATCACTTCATTTTTAAACCAATTAAGTGCGTCTGCGGTTTCCTTTTGTCCTCCAAGCCCCTCAACTAAATTTGAAAGGTCATATATCATGAATACCGGTTCACCGTTAATTTTATAATACTGCTCACTCTTAAAATATTTCTCGATATTGCGTTTACAGATATACTCAAACTGATTGCGGTCTACTCTTCCGGTCCATATCATATTTGGATGAGACGATATTCTTTTATCCCACAGGCTCGTAACGTCATGGTTTGCCCACATAAGATAAAATTTCATCTTATCTCGGTTTTTCGCTTTGAGAAATCCGTTATTAAGGCATTGTTCCAAAAACGGACGGTTATCGTACCAATACCAGTCATATATAAAAACATTGACTCCGTGGTCGGTCGCCGCTTCTATCTGCATCTGCATTACATATGGGTCTGCTTCATTTTGATATCCCCAAAGAGGTTTTCTCGGCCACATATGACCGGGAAATTTTGCGCCTGCCGAACGTACTGTCTGCCATTCTCCCATGCCCTCAGGCCAAAACATTTTTGTACGAGGTTCGTCTCCGGTATATGACGGCCATATATATGCCGCTACGTCATATTTTTTTAAAGCCATAATTTTTAATCTTCCCTTCCGTATTAAAATTTATAGCTAAATAATATCATATCATTACTTAAAATGCAATAACATAGTATATTTTCACAACATTTGTGTCGGCTGTAAGCCTGATTTGATTGAAACTGTTTCTCCCGCTGAAAGTGATATATCGTATTTTGAATTATCGGGCATTATAACTTTGGATTTAAATCCGGCTTTCGCTGTTATACTTACTGTAACTATTCCATCATCTAAATCAATATCCACAGTTCCATGAGGAAAAACTATTCTCTTTACCACAACTTTTCTGAATCTGCTGTCCAATGCCGGCAATATAAATATTGTGTCGCTCATATGTCTGAACAGCATTTCCTGAACGGCATTGACCGCGCCCATATTTGCGTCAAGCTGAACCGGCGCAAATCCGCCTAAATCTATCGTCATTCCCATATGACGCCAGTCATTGTGCATTGTTATAAGTGCATCATTTAAAATGCTTTTCGCAAGCAAATCAAGACATTCCGCCGCTTTTTTACCTTCACCCATACGCGCGTATATATTTGACATATGAGAAAGTGACCAGCCGGACTGTCCGCCAAGCTCACGCAAATCCACCGCTCTTTTAAATGCCTCCATTAATTGGGGATTATTTTGTGCATTTATTTCATTTCCAGGGAATACCGGATATAAGTGCGATAAATGACGGTGATAATAGTTATCTTTTAATTCCGGCGTCATCCATTCCTTAACAGCCCCATCTTCATTTATCATATACGGCGGTATTTTTTTAAGCAATTCAATATATTTTTCCTTTTCATCAACATACATTCCTGTCAATTCTATTCCGGATATCAAATTTGATAACAGCTCTTTCATTACCGCAAAATCCATACACGCATTTTCAACCGCCGGACACGCATGAATCATATTTTCACGGAAATCATCAGGAAGAAAATTAGCCGGAGTATTTTCAGGAGATACGGAAGGATAAATACGGCATTTTCCGTTTTCGTCATATGTAACGTAATCTTTATAAAAACGCGCACATTCTATCATAAACGGCATTATTTCTGTTTTTAAAAGTTCCGTATCGCCCGTGTATTCAAAATAGCTCCAAAAGTGAGAACTAAGCCAACCGCCCGCACTTATCCAGTTTATAATTACCCCTACTGGTACGCTTGCTCCGGAAACGTCAGGGGTAGTATATGCCGGTACAAATATTCCGTTCATATTAAAAAGTTGACGGGCATTTTTTCTGAATGACTCTATTTTATTATAGTAATATTTGATAAGAGATTTTAGTGAATATTCCAAACCACCTGCGTTTACATGCCAATATGACATCTCCACATTCTCGTTTGCCACATATTGGCTCCATGGTGAATCATATCCGCCGTGCCATAATCCATACAACGGAAACGGATTTCCATTTTCTGATGTTCCGCTGATAAACAGGTATCTTCCGAAACGCCATAGTTTTTCAATAAGTGCAGGAGAGGCTTTATCATAATAAGCATGGTCTAACAGGTCTTCGTTAAATGCTCTATGTTCTTCGTCAGATGCAAGCTCTATCGAAACTTTGTTAAACAGCTCTTTGTGTATTGACGAATGTTCTGATAAAAGAATATTATAATCATTCGGAAGTGAATCAAGCTCCGCACCATATTTTATAATTGCATTTTCAGGATTTTCATGAGAAAATGCCTTTATTAAAATAACATATTCCTTACCTCGTACAATAAGCGTATTGGGATTTGTTTTATCCGTTTCCGAATCATAATCTCCTGTAAATTTTACAACAGCTCCAAAATCCTGTGCTGAATATTCTATTCCATTTGGTTTTATTTTTTCACAAAGCGTAGGTTTCAATTCTTCAAACTTATTTCTTGAAGCTCCGTCACCGTTATCATGCACTGTAAAACGATATCTCGCGGTAAAAACTTCTTCAGATTTTATTTTGATTACCGTTATATCTCGCGCTCTTGATACGAAAAATCTGCGTTCAAAATTACACTCCCCGATTTTATATTTGACATATCCCTCTCCATTTTCCATATCGATTCCCCGCTCGTATTTCGATACGGCAAATTCCGGATCTATCCTCATTTTAAGCGCACCGAGCGGACATGGCGTTTGTATCAATGATGAATAACCTTTATCTCTCAAAGCTTCTGCCATCATATTATTATTTACTCCGAGATAATCACCCTCGTCAATTTTTCTGCGCATTTCTTTAAAAGTATCGCTCACATCTGGAATTTCATCTCCATCATATCCGCCGTGCCACAAATCATGACGATTAAATTGTATGGTTTCCATTGCCGCCGCACCATGTACTAATATTCCAGTGAATCCATTTCCAAGCATTAACGCGGTTCTCCACATCTCCCCGTGCCATGATGCCGGACGTTTCATTTTAACAATATTTCTATCCATCTTTACGCTCCTCTCATATTGTATAACATTAAGCCTATTATATAGATACATTTTTTTGATGTCAAGCATTATATCCGACATGTTTTACGCATAGTACGACAATCGTCAATAAACCAAAAAATAACAATCGCTAATTATTATTTCCCATTTGATTTATCTTATTTTTATTATATTATATAATGATTAAATATAGAAAATATGATGTTTAAAATTATATGGTTTTGTTATCCTATAAATAATAAATCAATACTGATTCCCTATTTTTTATTTTGATTGCTTATGATATAATTATAACATATCAATTTAATTGAGGTGCATTTATATATGCCGATTCATGAAGAAGAACCTATTTTATATGAACGCCGTGAATTTTTAGATAAGTTTCCGGTATTCTTGAATGTATGTGAAATACACGGATTCAATTATACTCAGCTACATTTCCATGAATTTATTGAAATATGTTATGTGTCCGAAGGATATGGATTTCATCAAATAAGAGATGAAGTTCATGAATGTGTAAAAGGTGACATTTATATAATCGATACTGGAGTTCCGCATTGCTTTTTTAAGCCTGATGGAGTTTCTTCACGCATGACAGTCAAAAATTTATTATTCATTCCTGAATTTATATATAATGAAGATTATTCTCATCATGATATAATTGATATTTACAAAAGTCTTACAGTATCCGTACTTTCTTCCGATACAGCTGCTATAAAAGTAGGTTTAAATAAATCTCAGTTTGAACTTATTGAAAGCATGTACAACGATATAAAATTTGAAACCGAACACAACTACAACGACTCACTCGCAGTTATTAACGCTCAAATAACTATATTTTTAATAAAACTGGTGCGATTCTTAGAAGAAAACCGCAAAGAGAGTATATCTTATCTTTATTCGGGAACCTCAATCGTGGAAAGTGCGGTCAAATTCATATCACAGAATTATTTTTATAATCATCTAACCATCGATATGGTCGCTAAAAATGTACATACCGGTAAAACATATCTAAGCCGTATTTTTAAAAAAGTAACCGGCGAATATTTTTCGGATTATCTAAGACGTATCCGACTTGAGGAAGCTTGCCGCCTCCTGCGTGAAACCGATATTACAAATGAACAGATTGTCGAAATCTGCGGATTCAATGATATTCCTACATTTTACACATGTTTTAAAAAATATACCGGAACCACACCTAAAAAATATCGCAAAAATACCTTTATTCAGAATAAAAAAATTTATTTTACAGGAGACAAAACCATGAACAGTACAGAAAGAGTAAGAAATGCCATTTTAGGAAAATCAGTTGACCGTACCCCCATTTACGGCTGGGTATCTGCAAATTTATCAAACGAATTAACTCAGGAATACGGCTCGGTTGCCGCATTCGAGGATAAGTATGAATTTGACGCTTCTCATATATTCGGTGGTCCCGGTTGCTTCAACGGAGAGGTGCTTGACCGAATTCGCAAAGAAAATGACGAATTTACTCCCGATTTACTTGTAGATGAGCCGATATTCACAAATCCCGACAACATCGCTGATTATGAAAATATAAAATCCGCTCTTGCATTCCATAAGGAACGCGGTCGTTTCTGCTATATTCAGACCCCCGGATTTTTTGAAAATTTCAACGGCGTATTCGGAATCGAAAATCAGCTCTGTTATCTCGCTATGTATCAGGACGAACTCGCCGAACTTTACCGTAAACAGTCTGAATGGACTATAAAATTCGCTGACCACTGCATAGACCTCGGTCTTGATATGATACATATTTCAGACGACTGGGGCGCTCAGAACAGCCTAATGTTCAGCCCGAAAACATGGACGGAATTAATTTATCCAAACATGAAACGTGTTGTAGATTATGTTCATTCCCGCGGCTGTCTTGCAAGCCTTCATTCCGACGGCTGCATAAGCGCAGTTACCGACCAGCTCGTTGACATTGGCTTTGACCTCGTTCACCCGTGGCAGGAAACCGCAGGTATGTCATATGACACATACCTTGAAAAATACAGCGACAAATTCGCAATTCTCGGCGGAATTTGTATACAGTCCACTCTCGGATTCGGTGACTATGAACGCCTTGAAAGCGAGATACGCCGTGTATTCTCACTCTTAAAAGGCAAACGTTGGGTATGCTGCACTACTCACTTTGTTCAAAATCACTGTTCCCTCGATGAATTAAAATTCGCTTATGACTTAATTTATAAGCTGGCAAGAGAATAAAATTTGATTTTTTATCAAATATAAACGACACAGGATTACAAAATACTATTAAAATGGTGTTTTTAATCCTGTCTTTTTTTGATATTTACAAAAAATTAATTATATAGTATAATTATAAAAATTAACTATTAAGTAAAAATTTCAAAAGGATTATTATATTAAAATGAACGCCCAACATATACCAAGTGATTATTTTAAAAAGTTTCTGAAAAAAACTACTGTCTGCTCATTTTTTCTGAAAATTATATCTATCCCTATCGGCATAATATCCGCCAAGCTGATTTCAATGCTTGTAAGTCACGCTACAAACGGTGAAATAAATCAGGTAATTAATGTTGGTGTAATATTGATTATATTTATACTCGCCTCAAAAATATTACAGATATTCGCAAATATCCAATATCAAAAATTACAGCTGAACTCTCTTCAAAAATGCAAAATCAGCCTTTATAAAAAATTTTTGTCAAATCCGCTTCATCTGCTCTATTCTTCCGAACACGGAAAATCTATTGAAAAATTACACGATGATTTTAATACCGTGACTGATAAAATTATCAATTTATATCCGGATTTATATACCGGAATACTTACTGCCTGTGCATATACTTTGTTTTTGGCTTTTAACAGTATCCATGCCGCATTAATTTTGCTTGCCATATCATTCATTCAATTTGTTCCGCCTATTATCATAAAAAAATATATGCAAGTAAACTACGATAACTGCCGTGAAATTGAAGCTGAAATAACCGATTTTATAATCGAAGCCTGTCGTGGATTCAATACAATAAAATTATATAACTTAAAACAATGGTGGCTTGACAAGATGTCTAAGTATTATAAAAAATATGTAAAAATCGGAAGTACAAGCATCTATACCGCAACGGCACAGCACTCAATTAATGAATTCGTTTCTACAATATTAAAATACGGTACTTATGGCATTCTCGGACTTCTTGTACTATCAAAAATTACAGATATAGACTCCGCAATACAGGCAATAGCATTATCAGGCGG
>CALWTV010000133.1 GCA_944384555.1 uncultured Clostridia bacterium
GATGAAACTGCCGGTGACACTCCCGCACTCATCAAAAATGTGTTGCAGCTTACGCCGTACGCCATGCCAAGCGTTCCGTCTATAAGCTGTGCGCAGATTCCAACTATCAAAAAAATAAAAAATTCCATAAAATCAGCTCCTGATTTTTTCATCTATATTTTGTTTACCTGCGCATTATACATTGAGAAAAAAATTTTTGCAAGCACTATTCTTATAAAATTAAAATAAATATCGTTTTTTTTAATTTTAGTGCGTTATAGTACAAATTATTTTTATATAAAAATTTACAGGCATTCGGACTTTATATCACCGAATGCCTAATATCTTATTAATTTTTAATTTTCAATCTATATAATCTCTTGGATTTACACTGACTCCATTTGTGCGTATTTCAAAATGAAGATGAGGACCCGTTACTGTACCGGTATCTCCAACTTTTCCAATTAGCTGTCCGGGATAAATAGGATCATTTTCAGAAACAAGAATTTCACTTAGATGAGAGTATAACGTAGTAAAAAGCGCGTCATGACGTATGATTATATAATTTCCGTATGAATCATCATATCCTGCAAAAATAACGATACCGCCGTCAGAAGCAAAGACTTCGGATTTATCAGGAGCAGCAATATCTATTCCTCTGTGATTGTTCTGTTCTCCTAAAAGCTCACGTTCACCGAATTCCGATGTAACAAGCAAAGTTTCCGACGGCCAAAGAAATGTCCCGTATGCTTTGGATTCGGGAGGTTCTTTTATTCCTCGAATTACGATTTGAGTAACCGGGGATTCGATTATATTTTCTGAAATTTCGCTACGCTTTGATTCTTTCCCGTCAATATACTCAATGCTGTAAGTAACATCTCTCAAACCATTTTTTCCATACTGTGTTATAATTTCCGTACCTTCAAAATAATCTGCACTGTCAATATAATTTATTTCAAAAGGAACTTCCTCGGTCTGAGCTATATTTTTAACCAAAGCATATTTTATAAGTGCTCCTCCGTTGTTTAAATAGCTGGCTGAAACAGATGAAAGCTCTCCTGGTTTTGCCACTGCTTTAAGTGAAGGATTTTTGGGAGAAGCTTCAACGCTGTAAAGGCGCAGACTTCCTGTAAGAGAATCGTTTGAGCGTGAAATTCCGTATTCAGACGAGTTGTTGCTTTCCGGCAAAGATTCACTCGTTATAACTTCAGATGAGCCGTCATTTTCGGCTGAAGTCTCTGGCACTGTATCAGCAGAAACATCAAAACTCGCTGTGTACAGCATATTTGCATTATTTGAATTGTTTTCCGAAATAGCATTATTATTTAAACTTCCGTCAAGCATGAGCGCGATTTCCTCAGCGGAATGAATTTCATTAACTGAACAGAGCTGATCTCTGATTTCAATTTTATTCGCTATTTTAATTTTGTCAAATTCATACCCAAGACTTTGAGCTTCCGCAGTTTTAAGCGACTCAATTTTATTAATTACTTCATAAATTTCATCATATGTATTAGCCGCACTGACAAATTTATCATCTATATACAAAGCATAAACTTCTTTAATAGATTCATGTATACAACCAAGCAAAGCATATTCAATTTCGTTTTCATCGGCAATTTTGTCCGCAGGAGCGCATACAAAACGATATGAAATTTTGCGGTCAAATTTATAGTTTACTCCTGCCTCCTCATTGATTCTAAGACAAAGCGCATTAATAGAATTTTCAAGCTGTTCTCTGCTCTCCACTATGCATACATCACGACCGTCTATAACTGCCATAATCTGCGGTTCATTATAATTTATCATATAAATCATTCCATATACAAAAAATGCAGTCACAATAATTAGTACAGTCATTCCAAATTTATTGATTATATTTTGAATTTTATTTAACACAATGCAACAATCCTATGTAAATTTATTAACAGTGTAATCTGCCATTAATAATTATATCACAATTGAATACATAATACAAGTGTTAAAACAATTTTGCTGAAAATTTATAGTAAATGTATATATCATTAATACAATTAAAAAAATCTCGAAAAACTATAATTTCCGAGATTTTTAAAAATATTAACAAAAACAAATAGTTTCTATGTGAATCATACCAAATCAAAACTCAGATTAGTCCAAAATGGATTCCAATACACTAGAGTTAAGTGCTATTCCTGCAAAATATGTAACTGTATTAGCACCATTAGTATAATTAATTTTTGCTTGACCGGCCAATTTACTTACAAATATTCCATATCCCTCTAAAGAGCCATGAGTTTGTTCAGGAAATCTGCATGGGGCGTCAGGGTATGTGCACTCTTTGCATTTATCGCATCCTTCATTGGCCAGCACTAAATAATCATCAATATACTGACTTATTGCCTTATCTACATCAATGCAGACTTGTTTAAATTTCTCTGCGCCTTTTTTCATTCCCTCAAAGTCAAAGGAATCTTCTAAGTCACACTTTACACTGAATACAAGCATTTTATCATATTTCTGTACACGCTCACGGCACTCATCAACCGTACCTATAGCAGGAGGGCACGCCCATGTTTTGTTATATTTTTGACAGGTATTTACTTCGCACATTGCTCGTACTTCCTGAGTAAACTGTATTTCGGAAGTATTCACAAAACCATATTGGAAAATTCCTGCATCATCCATAATTTGACTTAATTTCGACAAAAAGAACACCCCTTAAAACAATCTCATATAAATTTATTAACAGCGTAATCTGTCATTAATAATTATATCACAACCGAATACATAATACAAGTAATATACCCACTTTATAATATATCAATTTTATAATATATATTTGTGAAATAGAAATAAAAAAATTAAAAAATCATGTCATATAATAAAATAATTTGCATATATGATTGACATATAATAACTTTTATGATAAAATATCGATACCATAGATTTTAACAGAAATATTGATTTATTTTTGTTGATTTATGTACATGATAGCAAATATTAAATTATAAAAACGGAGGAAAATCATGAAACGCAAACATATTTTTTTAATTTATGCACTGATACTATCCGTAATATTTACCCTGACATCATGTAATCAAACCGAGAAAGAAATTAATAATAGCAATAATACGCAAATCGAATCGGATTCTTCAAAAAATGCCGCTGCATTAACCGGAATTTATGAAAAAAACATCGTTTCCCTTGATGAAAATTTTAACGCAAGCCAAACAATGGCTTATGCCAACGGACAAGTATATTTGGCTGGAACAATGACTGATGGCGAAAATTATATTCAGACAAATGCAATAGTAAACACACAGGATTTCTCAGTTACATATGAACAGTTGCCGTTTGATTCATATTTTTCCGATATGGCAGTATCGGGTGAAAACCGTCTTTTCATTGTGTCAGAATTCGACAGAGAAACATTTATACAGACATATAAGCTTTACTGTGCAAAAAATAGCGAAATTCTATGGGAAAAACCGCTTTTGGATATCATTGAACTTCCGGAATCATTTTGGGGCAATGTATACATTGATTCTGTAAGTTCAAAATGGTATATCGGCGGTGATAAGACTATTGCTGTACTCTCAATTGAGGGGGAGCTTGAGAATATACAAAACACTCCCGATGTTATCAGCGGAATGGACTGCGATACAAACGGAAATCTTCATATATGGGGTAACGGATTTCATTATATATCAGATGAAAATGGTGAACTATCAAATAATGAAGAGTGGCAGCAGGCATTCAAAGGTATCCCACTGAACAAAATATATTTCGGGGCTGGATATGATTTTTACTATTTTACCGAAAACGCATTAATGGGACATGATGTTGAAAGCGGAAAATCTGTTTCTGTAATGAATTGGGTTAATTCCGGAACAGTTCCATCGTACATATACAATATAAAGATAATTTCACCTGAAACAATACTCTGCTGCGGCAGTGACGGTATCGGCAGCGCAACCGGATTATGGAAATATACAAAAGCCACGGATATCGAATCATCTGAAAGACAGATTGTTCGGGTATCATATATGGAAGATGGGCACAATATAGTTCCTATGGCTGCGGTAAAATTCAATTCCACTCAAAATAAATATCAAATCGTATGCGAGGAATATTCAACATCTTATAAAGAAGGCGAATACGCATCTATTTTAGAAGGCTTCGACGGAATGGTGCTGAACGGAACCATGGGTGATATTATAGTTACTTCCGACCTTGACTCTATAAATAAATACAGTCAGAAAAATCTGCTTGTTGATTTGTACACATTAATGGACGATGAGTTTTCCGCAGACAATATATTCGGCTGTGTTCGTATGGCATGTGAAACCGACGGAAAATTATACTCAATGCCGCAGGATTTTTATTTGACTGCTTATGCCGCCAAAACAGCCAATCTTAATTTTGACGAAAACCAAGTTTGGAACACGGAAGCATTTATAAAATTAAGCGAATCACTCGGTGAAAATCAGCAAATTTTGCCGTTTGTAACAAAATCAAGTTTATACAATACGCTTATAGAAAGTGTTCTCTCTGAATGTATCGATTTTGAGAATAAATCTTTTAATTCCGATACATTTTCAAAATTTTTGACATATCTCAATTCTCTCCCCGAAAATCCGGAAAAAGAATTCGAACATGGGCAAAACTGCTATATCACTGATGAAGTTATTTTATACGATACCATGATAGACTCATATTCTACGTATATTCAAACAATATGCGTATTCGGTGAAACTCCTGATTCCGGTGAAAACGGCGTAAAAATATTAGGCTACCCCTCGGCGCAGGGCGGAACAGCAAAACTCTTTTCAAACAAATATTATGCCATAGCTGAATCAAGCAGTGTTAAAGACGGTGCGTTTGAATTTCTAAAATATCTATTTTCGCCGGAATGTACAGTAGATGAAATGCGAGGAATGAGAAACATACCTTCACTGAAAACTACACTCGAAGCGTGGAATGAAAGCGAAAGCAAGATGTATCATTACTTTTTATATGACAGTGTAGGCAGAATAATGTCAGATATTGAGCCAATCACAGAAGAATATGCGGGCGGTGCTGGGATTTGCGTAGGAGTCGGACCGGAACTGATTGACCAAATATACGATTTTTTAGACAGTGTAAAAGTTTATCCTGCAATTCCTCAGCCAATTATTGATATAGTAAATGAAGAAATGAGTGCGTTTCTTGCGTCAGGCAAAACCGCTGACGAAACGGTAAAAGTAATAAACAGCCGCGTAAACGTTTATTTAAGCGAGCAGTAATCAGTTAATATTTTTATCTTATGGGAAAAAACAAATTTATATTTTGGCTCTGCTGTATGATTGCCATTGTATCTTTAACATCATGCAACACTTATTCAAACTCAAATAAAACAACAACATCCGAGGGAAACCATATTGTTTCTGAATCTGATATAGATATTTCAGAACAAACAGAAATAAACAATAAAAATTCCGATAATACTGACAATGATACTATGCCATATGAAATCGATGATATTACTATAAATACTTTATTAAAAAATGCGGAAATTTTCACCGTGCAATTGGTTGAATGTTCAATTCCACAAATAATGATTCTTAATAATGAACCAATCGAAGATACTGAAATATGGAGTTTTCTCATGTGCATTTTTATATCAGATGAAAGTCCGTATTATTCTTTTTGTGAATATTTAGATCAAGAAACAATCATATACAATCTTTCGGATTTACAAGTTGTTGCATATGAGGTATTCGGAATTGAAAATTGGTTTTATAATCCTGATGATGATTATGATGAGGACACTAAAAAATTCACAATGTGTACAGCAAAAGGTTTGTTCCAAGGCAGCCGTATTTCCGATTTAAAAACGGAAATTACTGACGATATTATAAAAACTGAGGGAGCATTATCATGCATAGAAAGCGTAAACGGAGATCCTGAATTAGTGGAAGTTGGCACTTATCAATGTATATATAGGATAATGGAGGAAAACAGCAATTATTTTCTTCGCCTTGAAAGCTATGAATTTACAGAATAAATAATATGTGAATTTTAAGCGATAATTTTTTATAATAGCTCATACGTTCCATATCGCAGATGATTGCTAATCACAAAAGCACAGGCAGTTTATATATTATCTCCTGTGCTTTTTATATTTTTTATTAAAATTATAAAATCCATGCAACCAAGTCGGGGATTTTATCGGGATATATAATGAAAAGATAAGCAATGTTTCAAATATGTTTTATAATGATATCATTATGTTTTATAAATATTCTTAAAAATATCACAGTGGCTTTAAAGTGCGGCAATATAGATTTGTCTTATCGCATATATATCCGCACTTTTCAGCGACACGCGCAGATTCTTCCGAAATAGCGTATCCATAGTGCGGTATTTTGCCGTTAACAAACATATCTTTTGAAAAATGCACCACCAAAGCCGGAGCAAAGCCTTGACCGCGGAATCGTGGTTCGACATAGAGCCAGCCGATATCGTAAATATTTGCATATCCACATTCCGCGCGCAAGTATCCGGCAATTTCACCGTTACAACGCAGAATATACCATTTCACATCTTTGAAGTTTGCATACGGAACAAACATATCCGCATTCATATTTTCTGAATCCAACTTTCCCTCTTTTTCAGCTTTTGCTATTTCTGCTTTGTCAGTTTCCTTGAAAAGAGATATGGACAAAGACTCGATTTCAGGTAAATGCGGCAGCTGATTTTGTGAATACATATAATACACGGGACTTACTTTATATTTTGGTATTCCGAGTATATAATTATCACGTATAATATTCATTTCTAATACCGAGGCGTAAGGCGTTCTAATTTCTATTTCCGAAAAGTCATCTTTTAACTGAGATACACAGTCCATACATTCACTGATTAAATTCTCATCTTCTGTATAAATAACAATCAGCATAAATTCATCGTCATACTTTTTTATCTGTGCAAAATCATCAATCGAACCGCATTCATCTTTTGCAAAGCATATAATTTCATTTACCTTGTAATCATCTCCCGCGAGTGACAGGTCCGCGCACCGTTGATAATATCTAATTCTATCTGAATCGAGTAGAGCTAACATTTTTCTGTTGTCTATAATCATTTAAGCACCTCAAAATAATATAGCATTAGAACTGAGAAATTATATAAGAAAACAAAAAACTCCTGAGAATTAAATCTTCAGGAGTTAATTGGCGCGCCACGCAGGATTCGAACCTGCGACCTACCGGTTCGTAGCCGGGCACTCTATCCACTGAGCTAGTAGCGCATACCTTTCAAGTGCTTATATATGATACCACATATTTTATCATTTGTCAAGATATTTTTTACTTTTTTTATTTTATTTTTATCCTTGCATAATATTAAAATATAATATTATAAATCTGATAAATTCAATTTAAAATAAAAACTGCTCACTGCTATATAAATTTATTCTAATTTGTGTTGTAAATTTACACATCAAATATATAAAAAATGATATAGGGATTTGATTTTTTGATTATATGTGGTATAATAATAAGGTGATATGTTAAGAAAGAGAGGTATTATTAATATGGCTAAATACCGTCAGGACAGAATTAATGAGGCAGTTGTAAACGCAATGGCTGATATTCTGCGCCAGATAAAAGACCCTCGCGTTACTTCAAGTATGGTCACAATTACCGCGGCTGAAGTAACCGCTGATTTGAAATTTGCCAAAATTTATTTTTCCTCATACGGAGGCGATGTAAAGGAAATAAAAAAAGGACTTACAAGCGCCGCAGGTTTTATAAGGAGAGAGCTTGCTCATACGCTTAATATGCGTATAACACCTGAACTTACATTTATAAATGATACAAGTATCGAATACGGTGCGTCAATCTCAAAAGTGCTTAAATCCATTGAAATTTCCGCCCCCGATAATGAGTACGATGATTACAGCGAAAATAGTGAAAATGACGGAGACAAAGAAAATGACTGAAAGCACTCTTACTTTTGAAAATATATGCGATATGCTCTCCGTTCCTAAAAAAACTTTGATTTTGACTCATGTAAATCCCGACCCCGACACAATCGGAAGTGCGTTTGCATTAAAATATCTGATTCGTGCGGTTGGTTCAGACGCCCGTGTTGTATGTGATGACGTTCCGGGAAAACGCATGATGTTTCTTTTAGGGGAACAATCCGATGTTTCCGATGACGGCAGTTTTGATTTTGAGAGAATTATTTCCGCAGACGTTGCCTCAGAAATTCAGCTCGGCGGACTTGCAAAATATATACCGCAAATTGAATTTATGATAGACCATCATGAGATGTCTGAACCGTTTGCACCGAATTATACCGATTTTAATATCGGAGCTACCGGAGAAATTGTATACGATATCGGAATTGAACTAATTCGCCGTAGTGTTATTGAAGATTTACCGCTTGAATTTTTTGAATGTGTGTATGCCGCGATAACTTCAGACACAGGAAGCTTCAAATACAGCAATGTTACAGCAAAAACTCATCTGCGTGCGGCTGATATAATAAGCAGAGGTGTTGACACTGCCGAAGTATGCCACAAGCTATTTGACTGCCACCCATATTCAGAATTATTGGCAAAGCGGCTTGCGATTGAAAATATGCGCTGGTTTTGTGACAACCGCATTTGCGCGGCACTTTTTACGCTTGATATGCTCGCTGAAAACGGACTTTCCGAGAGCGATATTTCCGATTCAGTCAGCGTAATGCGCAGTGTTGACGGTGTTGAAATCGGCATAATGGTCCGTCAAAGCGAAAAAGATAGCACACAATTTAAAGTTTCATCTCGTGCAAACGGTGGGGTAGATGTTTCCGCTGTATGCGCGGGATTTGGCGGAGGCGGTCATAAAAAAGCCGCGGGCTGTACTATAACAAGCGAAAATGAAACACCGGAAGCTGTTTTTGAAAAAGTAGTATCCGCATTTACTGACGCACTTTTGGAATATGACAATACAGTTGGAGCACAAAATGAATGAGAACAATTTAAGTGGTGCGCTGATTATAAACAAGCCGAAGGGGATTACTTCTCATGATGTTGTAGGAAAAATCCGGCGACTTTATGGAATACGCAGGGTCGGGCATACAGGAACGCTTGACCCTCTCGCCTGCGGAGTGCTGCCTGTTTTAATTGGGCGTGCGTCAATCGCCGCCGAACTATTATTGAATGAGGACAAAAGATACATCGCTCATATGCGGTTGGGGATTACCACGGACACAGAAGATATCACCGGAAATATTTTATCTGAGTCGGACAATATACCAGATAAAGAAGAAGTTATAAAAGTGTGTGACTCATTCAAAGGTGAAATTGAGCAGGTTCCGCCGATGTACAGCGCACTCAAAGTCGGAGGTAAAAAACTCGTTGACCTTGCAAGAAAAGGAATCGAAGTCGAGCGTTCCGCACGCAAAGTCACTATTTATTCGATAGACGCATCACCTGATACCCAACGTTCCGATACGTATGTTTTAGATGTTCGCTGTTCAAAAGGCACATATATCCGTACACTTTGTGCCGATATTGGTAAAAAACTTGGCTGTGGTGCGGTTATGTCGGAGCTTTGCCGCGCGTCTGCGGGAATTTTCGATATATCTGAAAGCGTATCAATTGATGAGCTTGAGCAGATGACACCTGATGAGCGCATAAACAAAATTATTCCGACTGAAAATTTATTTTCTGATTTGAACAGTGTAATGTTGCCATCATTTTATTCAAGGCTAGCTCATAATGGGGCGGAAATTTATCAGAAAAAAATCAAAACCGATTTTCAAACAGGAACTCTCTTAAAAATGTATGATGAAAACGGTTTTTTTGCGGTAGGGCGTGTTGATGAATATGAAAACGGTTCCGCAATACATGTTTTAAAATTATTCGTTCTATAATTTTTAGAAAATAAAGAATTTGTGAGGTGAAAAATATTTGAGCTTTTACAAGGAAAACGGTATCTACAAATCGTCATTGCTTGACGGAGTTCATCACGGATTTTCTTCCCGTCACGGCGGAATCAGCACACTGCCCCACACTTCTTCATTAAATTTGGCTTACGGCAGAGGAGATGACGCGGAAATTGTAAAGCGAAATACGGATATATTCGCGCGTGCGGTCTGCGGATTTGAAAACGCCGGACAAAAGGTTATCAGCGTGCCTCAGGTTCACGGCTGTGAGGTGCGTTACGTCGATGAATCTGACTGCGGCATTGGTGTATATTCAGATGCCGTTTTTTCCTGCGACGGTTATATAACAAATAAAAAATATGTCCCAATAATGGTTAAAATCGCTGATTGCGTTCCAATTCTCCTATGGGACGGTGAAAATATAATTTCGGCGGTTCATGCCGGATGGAGAGGCACAGTTAAAAATATCGTCGGTGAGGCTGTTTTAAAAATGCAGTCGCTCGGTGCAGATGTAAAAAATATAAAAGCGGCTGTTGGTGCATGTATTCACAAATGCTGTTATGAAGTCGGGCTTGATTTATATGAAACCGCTGAAAGTCTGCGAGGAGATGAATTCTGCCGCAGATACATTACATACAACGAACAAGGAAAGTTATTCTGCGACTTGCCCGGAATGAACCGAGAACTCCTGCTTTGTGCCGGAATTGATGATGCTAATATAGATATTTGCCCACACTGTACCGCCTGTGAACCGGAGGAATTCTTTTCGCACCGTGCCACAAATGGAATACGCGGCACTATGGGCGCGATGATTTGTCTTTGCTAATTCCCTATTATTCTGAAAAATATATAATCTTTTTTAAATAAACACACAGTCTTCACCCAATAATCAGATTCAGTTAAAGCCACGTTCATAAAAAGTCTATATAATTGTGATATATTTATCTGCGGCAATTTTATTACCTAAATCTTTAAAAAGTAAAAAATAAATATCCGAGGTTTATTATGATTGAAATTAACAATCTCGTCAAGCGATACGGAAACAAATTCGCTGTCGATGACATCTCCTTCAGTGTAAATGAGGGCGAAATCGTAGGTTTTCTCGGTCCGAACGGTGCCGGAAAATCAACTACAATGAATATTCTCACAGGATATCTTTCATGTACTTCAGGAACCGCTAAAGTAGGCGGATTCGATGTACTTGAAAATCCTCTTGAGGCAAAAAAACTTATTGGCTTTCTACCGGAACAGCCACCGCTTTATCTCGATATGACAGTTGAGGAATATCTCAATTTCGTATACGATTTAAAAAACTGCAAGCTCAATCGGTATAAGCACATCAAAGAAATTTGCGAAGTCGTAAAAATCAACGATGTATTCAAGCGACTTATCCGCAATCTTTCAAAAGGTTATCGTCAGCGTGTCGGAATTGCTCAGGCGCTCATCGGCAACCCCAAAGTTATTATTTTCGATGAGCCTACCGTTGGTCTTGACCCAAAACAGATTATCGAAATCCGAAATCTTATACGTACTCTCGGCAATGACCACACAGTTATTCTGTCAACACATATACTTCCCGAAGTTCAGGCGGTATGCGACCGAATATTGATTATCAACAGCGGCAAAATCATCGCTGATGAAAAAACCGAAAATATTACTCGTGTTGTTGAGGACAACCGCCGCTATAAAGTCAAAATCTGCGGTCCTCAGCGCGAAGTTCTTGATATGCTCAAAAACAAAGACGGCATAGTTTACGCTGAAGTCATGGGAGAACGCGAAAACGACAGCTTCACCTACATGGTTGAATCCGCACCCGGCATTGATATCCGCAAAAACCTGTTCTTCACGCTTGCTGAAAGAAACTGGCCGCTTGTCGGACTTGAATCTATGGGCATGGATCTTGAGGATATCTTCATAAAACTTGTTGACCGCAATAATATCGCGGATACCTCAAGAAAAAAGCGCGCCCCTGTTGATTTTGTTCTGCCCGGCGAAGCTGATGATGAATCTAAAAACAAACAAGAATAATCTTTTTCATTAAATTAAGAGATTTTTATCTTAAAGATATATTTGTAAATTAATTAAATAAAAAGGAATAATAAAATATGTTTGCAATTTATAAAAGAGAGATGAAATCTTATTTTACCTCTCCAATAGGATATATTTTTATGGCAGTCTTTCTCGCACTGTCCGGATTCATTTTCTCACTGACCACGCTTTTGGTTCAGTCAAGTGACATCACATTCTATTTTACAGTAATGATGTTTGTGTTCATCGTAATCCTTCCCCTGCTCACAATGAAATCCCTTTCCGAAGAACGCAAAACCCGCACTGAACAGCTATTGCTTACCTCTCCGGTAACGCTTACCGGAATGATAGCCGCAAAATTTCTCGCCGCTTTCACTATGTTTGTAGGCACATTGCTCGTTTCTTCTCTCAATTTTCTAACTCTTTATAAATATGTGCCTGAAGGCAGTGAAATAAATACTGCTATAATAGTCGGAAATTTGATAAGCATTATACTTATAGGAATGTGTTTTATCGCTATCGGAATTTTCGTTTCCGCACTTACAGAAAATCAGTTCGTTGCCGCTATTTCCACTATCGGAATTCTCTTATTTCTTTTAATTATCGGTTTCTTAAACGGACTTATCGACAGCTACATTATCCGCTATATGATAAGCTGGGTTTCCATTTACAACCGTTTCGGCAACTTCACTTACGGAATCTTCGATTTTAATGCCCTTGTATATTATCTATCGATTACCGTTGTATTCCTTTTCCTGACTATCCGCATCTATGAAAAACGCAGATGGGGTTAATCCTTTAAAAGTTCCGATAAATTTTATAAGAGGTATTAGAACATTATGAATAAATCCAGCTTTATACGCAGTAAAAAATTTCGGTACGGCACTGTTTCAACCGTGTTTACCGTACTGTTTATCGCAGTTGTAATTATTTTCAATGCGATTTTCACCGCTCTCGCCACAAAATATATGTGGTATATTGATATGACAAAAGAATCGGTATTTACCCTTTCCGATGCAGCAAAGGAACTGCTCGGCGATATAGACAAGCCGGTCAACATATATTTTTGTCAGGAGCCAGACAAGCTTGAGCAGTCCGCAGAAATGAGATATATCTACACCACCGCAAAACAGCTTGCAAACGAATTTGATAACATAAACGTTCAGTGTGTTGACGTTGTAGTAAACAACTCATTTTTCCAGAGATTCAAAACAACTTCCAACACAAATATATATACAACTTCTGTAATAGTTGAAAGCGGTACTGAGTTCCGTGTATTCTCAAACCAGGCATTTTATACCTTTTCCGAAAATACAGGAAATGTATTTGCATACAACGGCGAAGCTAAATTCGTATCCGCAATCTTGCAAACAACCGCGTCAGAAGATATGCCTATCGCATATTTCTCAACACAGCAC
>CALWTV010000134.1 GCA_944384555.1 uncultured Clostridia bacterium
CTCTGATTTCCATTTACATAAACATTCTTCACATAACGCTTTGTCAATATCGTTAATTTTACCACATGCCGCACATTTTTGAGGAAATATCAAATTTATAAGATATTTTATTATACTTGAATTTTTCATTTTTTATAATTCTTAAGTAGTGAACAAAGATTTGTATTTCGCTGTATCTGTCTATTATTTTCAACCATAGTCCGCAAAATATCTTCTCTGCCTACCATAACTACAATATCCTGCGCACGTGTAACCGCAGTATACAATAAATTTCGTGTAAGCAAAAGCGGCGGACAATTATACATCGGAATAATTACGATTGGGTATTCGCTTCCTTGACTCTTATGTACCGTAATCGCATATGAATGCTCTAATTCATCAAGCAAAGCAAAATCATAAAAAACACGGCGGTCATCAAAATTTATCAACATCATTTCCTCCGCGCTGTCTATTTCCTCAATCACACCAATATCTCCATTAAAAATCCCGATTCCATTTTTTCCGTCTTTTTCCCATTCAAGCGTATAATTATTCCGAATTTGCATAACACGGTCGCCCTCACGAAAAATAATTTCACGGCTTTTATGCTCGTTTTTGCGTGCTGACGGTGGATTTAACATTTCTTGAAGTCGGATATTCAACATTTCCGTTCCTGCCGCGCCTTTTCTTGACGGAGTTATAATCTGAATGCGGTTTATGGTATCAGCACCGTATGTTTTAGGAAGCCTATTTTTATACAAATCTGCCACAGTATATGCAATCTCTTCGTCATTGTTACGGCGCAAAAAGAAAAAATCATTATTTTTTACTGTTATATCCGGCATTTTTCCTTGATTTATTGCGTGAGCATTTCGGATTATAAGGCTGAGCGAGGACTGACGGAATATTTCAGTTAATTCAACCGTTTTAACTTTTCCGCTGTCGATTATATCTCTCAAAACATTTCCGGCTCCAACTGACGGCAGCTGTTGAGAATCACCTATTAAAATCAATCTCGCACCCGGTTTTATAGCTTTCAGCAATGCTTCCATTAAAACGGAATCAATCATCGACGCCTCGTCTATAATTATCACATCTTCATCAAGATGGTTATGTTCATCACGCGCAAATCTCGCCTTTTTTTCATCTGTATACTCCATTTCAAGCATACGGTGAATTGTTTTCGCCTCGCATGACGTTGCCTCGCTCATTCGTTTAGCAGCTCGTCCTGTAGGCGCGGCAAGTACGCATTCATGCCCCATATTATCAAAAATTTTTAAAAGAGCACGAATTACAGTAGTTTTTCCCGTACCCGGTCCGCCTGTTAGAACCATAACCCCGTTTTCAAGTGCTTCGTATATCGCTTTTTTTTGAAGTGAGGCATATTCCATTGATTGCGTGACTTCTATCTGATGTATAAAACGCCCAACATCTTCATCTGAAACTGCCGGACAAAGCCTCATTATGGAATTCAGCTTCTCCGCCGTATATTTTTCGGCATTATAATATGAAGCCTGTTCAATTAAAACACGATTTGGATTATTTTTATCTGTTGCTTCTATAAGTTCGCCAGTAGAAAGCATAAAAGTCAGAGTATCGGATATAACTTCACGCGATAATCCCAACAAATCAGATGTTGTTGAAATAACCTCGTTTTTTTCAACACATGTATGACCATTTTGAGAGCATATGTTTGACAAAACATAATTTATTCCGGAAACTATGCGTTCGCGGCTGTCTGCGGCAATTCCCATTGATGAGGCGATACTGTCAGCACGTCTGAAGCCTATTCCGCTGAAATCCGTACAAAGCTTATATGGATTATTTTGCAAAATATCAATTGCTCCACTGCCCCATTTTTTATAAATCCGCATTGCGGCAGCGGGCGTCAGATAGTCACGGCAGAACATCATTATCGCTCTTGAACCTGATTTTTCAACAAAGCTTTCATTAATTTTTATCGCTTTGCTTTTGGAAATCCCCGGTATCTCAGCTAGCCATTCGGGGTGATTTTCTATAATATCAAATGTTTCCTCCCCGAATTTTTCCACTATCCTTGCGGCGGTTTTTGGTCCTATTCCCTTTACTGCACCTGATGCAAGATACCGTAGTATATCGCCTTCTTCAACCGGAAGATTTTTTTCATAATACTCCGCCTTAAACTGTCTTCCGTATGTAGCATGATGCGTCCATTCCCCGAATGCATTGATTTTTTCACCGACAGCGATATACGGCATACTTCCAACTACGATATTTAAATCACCGTTTTCGTCCTCAAGCTCAACTACACTGTATCCATTATCTGCATTTTGGTAAATTACTGCCTCTATTGTGCCGGTTAAAACAAGAAGACTATCTTTTCCAATATTTTGCGCTGTACTTCCGGAATATTCACTTTGCATCATTGCACCTCCGATTTTCTACTTTAACGAACTTATATCATTATCCTTTTTTACATTTGCTTTCCTAATACAGCGTTTGAGCAAAGTGGAAATTTCACATAACGCACAATAAAACCCAAATACTGCAAACATAACAAGAAAAATTTCAAAAATTTGAGTACTCACAAAAAACACCTCAATGAACTTCATATATTACAAAATTTTGATATAATAAAAATCACATATCAGTCCATTAAAAGGATATTCTTTTTTAATTTTTTTGTGCATACCTCTATTTACAGCAAAATTATTTTTGTGGGATGAATTTGCAGCATATCCAGCCGTAAACGCACCCCACAACAAACAAATATAAAATTAATTATTTACAGAACTTATCACGCAGTTCAATTGAAAGGTCAAGATTTTCCCACGGAGCCTTTAGGTCTTCTCTACCCATATGACCGTATGCCGCAAGCTGACGGTAAATCGGACGGCGAAGTTTGAATCTATCAATAATTGCGGCCGGTCTAAGGTCAACATTTTCAGCGATAAATTCAGAAATTGCCGCTTCATCAACCTTTGAAGTGCCGAATGTATCAATCATAACTGAAACCGGTTTCGCAACACCTATTGCGTATGCAATTTGAACTTCGCATTTATCCGCCAAACCTGCCGCAACTATATTTTTCGCAATATAACGTGCCGCATATGACGCGCTGCGGTCAACTTTTGTCGGGTCTTTTCCTGAGAAAGCTCCGCCGCCGTGACGTGAATATCCGCCGTATGTATCTACTATAATTTTACGTCCGGTAAGTCCGCTATCGCCTTGAGGACCTCCAACAACGAAACGTCCGGTAGGATTTACAAAAATTTTAGTATTCGCGTCCATATATTCCGCATTAATTATAGGTTTAATTACATATTTTATAATTTCCTCACGGATTTTAGAAAGCGGAACTTCAGGGCTGTGCTGTGATGAAATTACGATTGTATCAATCCTAACCGGCTTATCATCATCATATTCAACAGTAACCTGTGTTTTTCCGTCAGGTCTGAGATATTCCATATGTCCGTCTTTGCGCGCTTTAGTAAGCTGCTTTGCAAGTGCATGTGCAAGTGAAATCGGCAGCGGCATAAGCTCAGGAGTTTCGTTGCACGCATATCCGAACATAAGTCCCTGGTCACCTGCGCCTGTGTCATAATCATCGGCAAATTCGCCCGCTTTAGCTTCCGCAGATTTATCAACGCCGAGTGCGATATCCGGAGACTGTTCATGAATTGAATTTATTACAGCGCAAGTATCGCAGTCAAAACCGTATTTTGCGCGGTCATATCCGATATCGCGAATTGTATTGCGTACTACCGACTGAATATCAACATAAGCTTTTGTAGTTATTTCGCCCATTACCATAACAAGACCAGTTGTACAGGTACATTCACAAGCAACACGTGACATTGGGTCCTGACGCAGCATTTCATCAAGTATCGCGTCGGAAAGCTGGTCGCAAATTTTATCGGGATGTCCTTCGGTAACGGACTCTGAAGTAAATAATTTTCTCATTTTAAATAATCCTTTCTGAAATAGATATTTCAATCAATCTCCGTCGTAATTTCATCGGCTGGAGTCTCTGCTGAAAGAACCAAAAAAATACCCACGGCGAATATACACAGCCGAGGGCTAAAAGCGCAATCAATGCAATAACTCTCATCTCTCGGGAATTGGCACCTTGTCTTAAAACTAAAGATAGGTTGCCGGGTTTCACGGGGCCAGTCCCTCCACCACTCTTGATAAGATTGATTTATTGTTGATATTATACCATTTTCATGTATTAAATTCAATTAAAAAATTGTAAATTTTATCTTCATTTCATACTGAAAATCTGAAAATAAAAACTTGATTATATATAAATTTTTACATTATAAAACCAAGAAATCCGATAAATCCGTATGCCACACCGGTCATTATAAATCCCGCTACTAAAACTCCTCCAAATATTGACGGAAGCGCATATTTCATTCTCATATCAAGAACCGCCGCCGCAAGAGAACCCGTCCATGCTCCTGTGCCAGGTAAAGGAATTGCCACGAAAACGAACAATCCAAAAGTCGCATATTTCAATATTTTTTTTGAATTTTTATGAGCTTTATTTTCAAGCCACAATGCGATTTTATCAAGTTTAGGTATTTTTTTCATCCATTTCAAAATTGTTCGTATAAACAGAAGAATAAACGGCACCGGTAGCATATTGCCAAGAACGCTTATTATATATGTTTCAAACCACGGGAGTTCCAGCGTAGATCCGAGTATAATCGAACCGCGCAGTTCAGCAAGCGGAAGCATTGCCATTCCGAATACACTCAAATATTTCATCAAACCCACTTATCCACCTCTTTTATATACAAATTTATTTCACATATTATATAACAAAAACGCCTCTATTTCAATCATAGAAGCGTTAATATTTTATTAATTTATAAATATTTATAGATTATTTTTTCAAGTGCTTTATAAAAAATAAATGCGATTGCACCATTTATTATAGCTTTTATAAGATTAAAAGCAACTATGTAAGGATAAAGTGCCAATACCGCAGCAAGCGGAAGCCCCATAAATATAGGCGTAAGAATCAGGTTCCATAATGCCATTACAAGAGTCATTGCCACAACTCCAGCACAAATTCCACCTATAATCCGTGAAGTTTTAGGTATTTTTCTTTCAGTGGATATTTGCTCTGACGAACGTCTCTTTAATCCCTTTATCACCAAACCCTCAGCAAGAACAAAACTTCCAGTTGCAAAAATATGCATAAATATTCCTGTAACTCCACCGCTTGCCGCACTTACTGTTATACCTTGAATAACACTTACTACAACTGTCATAATCAAACCATACCATGGTCCAAGTGCCGCCGTTATCAAAAATATTGGAATATCGGCTGGATCATATTCCAAAAAAGCTACCGCCGGGAAAATAGGAAAATGAATAAACAGTACTAATATTACAGATAAAGCAGAAAAAATTCCGATTATTGATATATTTCTAATTTTATTTTTCATTAAACAGCATCTTCTTTCATATTATTAATTACAAAATGTAGATTATTTTGATATTTTCTTCGGTATTAACTTATAGGTGGACAAAAAAATCCCCTGAAAATTAATTCAGGGGAATAAAAAACGCTATAATCCTGTAAAAATAATATGAATTATATGCTTGCACCTATTTTCTCTCATCCGGACTAATCATATCAAAAAGATACAAATCACCGTCGGTACAGGAATTTCACCTGTTCGGCATCATAAGATGTTAGCGGACTATACCGCCGATGTGGAATTTCACCAACCCCTGAAAATATCTATTTCATTTTCAATATTCAAGTCCCGTCAATTAAACGGGACTTGAGAATTATACAATGTTAAATTATCGATTACGCAATGATGTCGCTTACAACGCCAGAACCAACTGTTCTAACGCCCTCACGAATAGCGAAACGAAGACCCTTTTCCATAGCGAAAGGTGTGATAAGTTCAACGTTCATCCTGACGGTGTCGCAAGG
>CALWTV010000135.1 GCA_944384555.1 uncultured Clostridia bacterium
TATCTTTATCGGAAGATAAAATCTTGCCGTCAGCAGCGCTTATCTCGTAATCATATTCAACATTGCCGGAGTAGAACTCGATATCATAAATATATATACCATCATCATTTTCGTATTCGGCTTTGATGAAAGTGACGTCTTTTGTGGAAAGTCCAGCGTCTTTGAGAGCGATAATTTTAGCTTCATCGGCAGTGATACTTGCATCTGTGTCAATAATTACAGAGCTGTTGTTGTTTTCATATATATTTTCATTTACATCTTCTACTTGGTCTGCGATATTTTCAATTATGCTGTCATCACGGTCATAGTCAACTATATCGCTAATATCAATATTTTTCTGTTCAACTATATCTGCGATAGAACTTAAACTCATTTCGGCTAATTCATCAGCATTTAGCGAAGAATCCTTTGCTGCAAGGTTTTGGATAAAAATTGCTTTTCCAACAGTTATGTTGTGTTTTTTAGCAAATTCGTCAGCAGTTTCATTTTTGCTTGAAGAAGTAAAGGTTTGATTCAATATTGAAGCATTTACATTGCTTGAATCGAGAGCTGCACCGATATCGGTAATAACTAAATTGCTTATTTCCTCAGCCTTGGCATCGTTATTATTTCTGACTGTAACAAGTATTTCACTTGTATTTTCTAAAAATCCCTGCTGAACCATAGCGCCAATTATTGCATTAAGAGCGATTTGGAGATCTGTTCCGCGCAGCTCCATTCCAGCAAGCACTGATTTACTGTCTTCATTTACGGCAATTACATCAATAACCTTGTCTTTTTTATTTGTAACAAGCTCAATACTGGGATTTACATCAATATCAACAATAGAATCCGGAACATAATTGTAACTGTAATATGGAACGCCGAATATACCGGTGCATAATAAAATACTTGCGGCGATAATAATAGATGTGATATTTTTGCGGAATCTTTTTTTACTTAAAGAGTTGTTTGTACTCATGATAACTTTCCTTGCCCTTTCTGACGGGGCAGAGTCAATATTATCGGAAATCCTTTGAAACATATCTTCCGGCACTAACTGAGCGACGGCTTCTGATAAATCGCGTTCAATCTCATCTACGGACGGAGTTTTTTGATTTTCTGACATAAAAGTTTACCCTCCTTTACTATTCTAAAAGCAATTTCATTTTTTTTACTGCACGGTTGTATTTTGAAATTACCGTGTTCAGAGGCAGCTCAAGCACTCCTGCTATTTCGCGGTGCTTGAGTCCTGAAACTGCATGAAGAATTAATATCTGACGTTCCTCATCACCCAATTTTTCAAGGGCGGTTTCGAGAGTAAGTCTTAAGTCGGCGTTTTCGATTTTGCTAATACCAAAATGCTCATCTGAAATATTTTCATTAAGCTCATCAGTTCCTTTTTTTTCACTGCGGATTTTCATCAATGCATGGTTTCGTGCGATTGTGTATATCCATGCGCGAGGTTTGCCTTGATGCTGATAAGATGGGGCATTTTGATAAATAGTAATAAAGGTTTCCTGCAATATATCCTCTGCATCATATGTATTTTTGGTTATAGACAGAGCAAAACCGTACACATTTTTTCCAATTTTATCATACAGCTCATGAAGTGCGTTTTTATCGCCTTCAGCGATTTTTTTAATAAGCGCGCCTTCAGTCCGGACGTCTGAGTGTATATCAATCATGAGAAAGACTGCATTCAGCATAAATCTGTCATATCCTTTCATTAATAATAATGCAGAAGAATGTCTGTTTATTGCACTGATAAAAAATTTTTTTTATAAAAATAAAAAATAATAATTTTTATCAGTTATATTATAGCATTGAGCAAAAAATCTGTCAACATTTTTAATTAAGGTTAAAGTTATGTGTACACATTAAATATTTTGATGAATTTTAGATAAAGTCTTTATTTTTCATTAATTTTTATGTATAATAAAATTGCGATTAATTAATTTAAAAGCATATATTGCATAAGTAGGAGGATACACATGAGAATTAAATTTTTGTCGTTGTCAGTATTTATTATTGTTTTATTGTACTTATTTAGTTTGGATGTATATGCTTTGGATAATTTTAAAAATTTAATAGCAAAACTTGAAAATGGAATTAGTGATATTTCTAACACAAATCATTTTACATATCCTTCTGAAAAAGGTTGGGACATTTTATATTATCCAGAATCAAATAAACTTGTGTTGAGTAGTAGAGAATGTGAATATGAATACGTTGATAAGTTTCTAGTCGATATTTCTGAAAAAAATGCAGATGGAATACGTCTAATTTTTACTAATGTAAATGAGTATGGGGTTTTGATATACCCGATTAAAAATATAGATGAATGCTATTCTGAGGGTGCAGCAGTTATCGATTTATCAACCGGTGAAATATTGGCTGAATATAGCGATGTTACAAAAGACACATTTTTTAAATTATTTAAAAGAGAGGAATCTGAATGGTCATTATTTGAAAATATACAGTATAGTATTCACTGTAATGTATCTAATGCATTAAATTATTTTGATATAAATTTTATTTTATCTATCGATTGTGAACAACCAATGAAAGCTACTATTTATGTCAGGGGATATTGCGAACGTGATTTTAATGAAAAAACAGAAGTGATTTTATCGGAAATATATGCTCGACGGATGGCAATTGGAGCAGAAACTCAGGAATTTTTAGAATATTATGACAAGGTTCATGAGGCGATTTTATGGCTTTCCGATGGTATAGATGAAGTTGGATGTAAAGGGGAGCCATGTTATATTGATGATGAAAATTCACAGATATATTATTATGAAGTATTTGACGAGCGATTTACTGAACTTGGAATAAATTCGATGGATAGCCTTAAATCATATTTACATACTATATTTACAGACGAGCTTGTATCAGAGCTAATTAATACTGATTTGTACAGAGATATCAATGGAAAATTGTATGTTGTTGCTGCGTCTGGAGCTTCACTAACAGTAATACGCGAACCAGTGTATAGAATTGAAGTTACAGGAAGGGCTGAACGAATATTATATTGTGAGGCATATAATTATTTATATCCTGAAGGCTCTGAGCTTATCGAGATGGAATTTTCGTTTGAGAAAATTAATGGGCGCTGGATATGCTCAACTGTGTCTAATCTCTGTCGATATCTAATTTAATGTATAAAACTTATATTCAATCAGTTATAAGATATTTATTTTATACCTCGTGTAACCATAATTATTGAAACATTAGTATTCCATTGCTTTTCACCGTTGTCATATTGTTTGATTCGGGTGTCGTATTTAATATTTGTAATACGTTTCATTTCATTTACTTCTTCAACCGTGAAATGTTCAGGCATTGTATACATCACTGATTCAATCGCGTCAAGAGAGGTCTGTCTGTTTGCGTTTATCATATCATGAGCCATTTCAGATGAAAATTTCGGATTATCCGGGGTTAAATCAATTACGGCATATCCAGTAGATACATTTTTAAATCCGTATTTTTCCATAGCCGCAGGCAATTCCGATTCACTCATCGGATATTTGCATACATCATATTTATCAGCGGAATTATCATACTGTTCGGCTTTTTTCCAAAATTCCTGCTCATATTCACATAAATCCAAACATTTAGGATAAATATTAATTCCTTTTCGAGATGAAAGTACAAGACATACTCCACCTTTTTTGAGTACTCGGAATTGTTCTTTGTAAAATTTTGATGGTTCTATATGCTCGCTTACCGTATTTGAAATTGTAACATCGAAGCAATTATCACTAAACGGCAGAGATGTAGCATCGCCCTCAATAAATTCAATTCCTTTTTCAGATTTTTGTGCGAACTCGATAAATAAAGTGTCACGGTCAATACCAGTAATTTCTGCATTAGGGTACCAGCGGTGAAGAGCTCCAGCAAGCGCACCGGGACCGCAGCCAATTTCGAGAATCTTTAAATGCATACTTTTATCTAAATTAAATAAATTTATATACTGTTCAGCGAATATATCATTAAAACGTAGCTTTCGGGTATAGTATAATGTTTTAGTCCCCTGAACATATTTCGACCATATTGTATTCATTTTGAAATTTTTTCCTTTGTTGATATAGTTATAAATTTATCAAAATAAATAGATGTACTGATATATTAAAGAGAAAGACCAGTACACCTATTTTGTTTTATTATAATACTTATTTTTTCTCTTAACACAATTTTGCAATTACTGAAATTATTTTCCAAAAATGATATTGCTAAGGTTAGATAATTTTAGATTAATTTACATACCTATATTTTGTGCCTAAATAAGATAATCCTATTTTCTTAGCGACATTGTTTGATGCAATGTTCTCCGGTGCAACTTCATATAAAATACAACATTCACTATATTCACCCTTCATAAGCCGCGATAGCATATCAGATGCAATTCCTTTTAGCCTTTGCGATTCGCAAGTATATATAGCAGGTTCCATAATTTTTTTATTGATAATACCATTGTATTTAACAATGGTATGCATATACCCTGCACAGCCAATTGAATTCATCGCTACATATAAATCCATTTCACCGTCCAACACCGCTTGCTGTATAAAATTATAAGATTCAAAGCTATTAATCTCATCTTTGATTTGAGATAAAATATCTATATTATCTTTTGTGATTTTTATTACTTGCATATCACATAACTTACTTATTGATGAAACCATATCTCCGCGCTCACATCCATATATATTATTTTTTGCATTGAGTCTGCTATCAGGGATATATATGTTTGTATGTGCTTCATCATAGTGATGCCCATTTGTTAAATACTTCATTACGGAAAATTCATCATTATCAAACGATAGTATGTGCTCAATAATTCGATTAAAAAATACATAATTAATCACATATGTTTTCGGACCGATTTTATCAACTTTTACAGATTGTTTAACCATTTGAGGAGTATTATCTCCTCCGGTCACAATATCGGTTTCATAATAATATAGTAAGTAATTGGACATCAATAATTGGAGTAATTCTTCTGTCATAAGTTATACCTCATTTTTCTCAAACAACCAGAGTCTTGCTATGTTTTAATTTTATCATAACACATTTGAGAAGTAAAGCATTTTTATATTTATTTTAGGTAATATCATGATATTTAAAATAACCATCTTATAAATATTATAAGCTGTTGCTTATATGAGTTAATTTTTCTCTCTTGTCAAAAAAGCTCCAATGATTGCTCCAATTAGGGTAATCGGTGCTACTCTGACGAGCAGCCACTCCAATGTGTGAAAACCTACTCCGATAACTGCGGTTTCAGGTTCGCTATAATCCCAACTCAAGTAAGGACTATTTAATACGACTAATACCGCAAAACCAATTAGTATAAACGCACATAATGCGATAAAACACCAATGAAATATCTTTAGCCTTGTTTTTTTTCTTTGAGCGAGTTGAAGATTGATAACCTCAAGCTTTTCGGAAATCACTTTTAAGTCATCAATCTTTGGTTCTACTATCGTTTCCCCAAGCAAAGTACTTATAGGAGTTTCCAACACTTCAGATATGGAAATCAACATATCTGAATCAGGAACAGACAACCCGGTATCACATAGTTAAAAATATTTGTGTCATTTAATCAATTTTGCGGATAAAGCGGTAGAAGATTTCTACCTCCTGTTCCCGGCGTCCGTCCTCACCTT
>CALWTV010000136.1 GCA_944384555.1 uncultured Clostridia bacterium
ATAAACATGAAAATCAATGCCGGTGAAAAAGTCGCAATAGTTGGATATAACGGAGCCGGAAAAAGTACACTTGTAAAACTGATATGCCGGCTTTATGACCCGCAGGAAGGGCAGATTTTGATTGACGGAATTGATATAAAGGAATACAGTACAAAGTCACTGCGCCATGCATTCGGAATAGTTATGCAGGATTTCAACCATTATGCATTTACGATTGCAGAAAATGTCTGTCCGCAAAATGATGATAATTCAAAGCGTGAGGAAATTCAAAATGCTCTCATAAGTGCAGACCTCGGCGATAAAATACGCAAACTGCCGCTTGGCATTGATTCTCCACTCACACGTGAATTTGACAAAGACGGTGTTATTATGAGTGGTGGAGAATTTCAGAAACTTTCACTTGCGAGAGCTAAAATCAATGAGCCTAAACTGATGATTTTAGACGAAGTTACAAGTGCGCTTGACCCGCTTGCGGAATCGCGCCTTAACGATACTTTGCTCAAAGATACGGAAGGGAAAACAGTTATATTTATTTCTCACAGGCTAAACAGCGCAAAATATGCCGATAAAATCTATATGTTTGAGTTGGGCAGAATTATTGAAAGCGGAACTCATAATGAACTTATGGAGTCAAACGGTAAATATGCTGAGATATTTAAGCTTCAAGCACTCAAATATTCGGATTAGATTGAAAATAAAGACAGTTAAATATATTTTTGGAGGGTAAGATGAGCGATACAGAAAAAATAATAGTACATTCGTTTGAGTCACTGGCGGCGCTTGATGGTCCGGGATTGAGATACGCGGTATTTTTAGTTGGCTGTCCGCTCAGGTGCGCATACTGCCATAATCCCGACACTTGGTTCAATCCGTCCGGCACAGAATATACACCGTCAGAATTATTCCGTAAAATCAAACGCTATACGCCTTATTTCGGTAAAGACGGTGGGGTAACTTTTTCTGGAGGAGAACCGCTTTTGCAGGCACGCTCATTAAATCCACTTGTAGATATGTTGCAAAGTGAAAATATTCATGTTGCCTTAGACACCGCGGGAAGTGTAATAAATGACGATGTCAGAGCTTTAATTGAGAGAAAGCCAATGCTCCTGCTTGATATAAAAATGCCGACTCAGGCACTGTATGATAAGTATATAGGCGGCAGATTGTCGGACACGCTCTATATACTAAAATATGCTGACTCGGCAGGCTGTGAGATATTCATTCGGTATGTTATAGTACCGGGTATAAATGACACTCCCGAATACGCAAGGCAGATAATTGATATTGCCTCGAATTATGCTGGGGTAAAAAAGATTACATTTTTGCCGTATCACACGCTCGGAGTGAGCAAATATGAGAAACTGGGACTTGATTATTCACTGAAAGATGTAAATCCGCCTTCCGCTTCTCATATTGACAAACTGAATTCGCTTATTCCCGATAAATACCGCTCTTAGAATAAAAATTCCCCTGTGACGGCATTTTTAAAGAATGTCTATCATAAGGGAATTTTTTTATTTACTAATTTTAATTTAAACAGGCATTATTATTTTTATATAAAAAGATTTATTCATGTTCGGTGTCGATTGTGGTAAACTTGGTGTATTGACCGAGCCAGCCCATTTCGACTTTGCCCGTTGAACCGTGGCGGTTTTTTGCAATGATTACGCTTGCGGTATTCGGCTTGTCCGGGTCATCTTTGTAATAATCATCGCGGTACAAAAACATTACTACATCCGCGTCCTGCTCAATCGCTCCGCTGTCACGCAAATCCGAGAGCATAGGCGTTTTGTCCGTTCTTGATTCCGGACCTCTTGAAAGCTGAGCACACGTAATTACCGGTACTTTAAGCTCCTTTGCCAAAAGCTTGAGATTACGTGATATTTCTGCGACTTCCTGAACGCGGTTGTCGATTCTGCGGTCACTCTGCATAAGCTGAAGATAGTCGATTACTACAAGTCCCAGATTTCTCACACGCCTGAGTTTGGCTTTCATTCCCGTTACAGTGATACCGGTCGTATCGTCAACATAGATATCACATTCGGATAATCTTGCCGATGCGTGAGCTAATTTTTCCCAGTCCTCCGGGTCTGAAAGCTCGCCGCTTCTCATTTTATAGCTGTCAATCAAAGCCTCGCTTGACAATACTCTTGATGCAAGCTGTTCACCTGACATTTCAAGTGAAAATACACATACCGCTTGTTTTGTGCGCTGAGCAACACTGACAGCGATATTCATAGCGAAACTAGTTTTACCCATACCGGGACGTGCGCCGATTAAGATTAAATCGCTCTTTCCAAGTCCGACTAAAACTCGGTCAAGTCCGGAAAATCCAGTCTGAACGCCTTGTTCTTCCTTTTTGTTGATTACGAGATTTCGCAGATGGTCATGCACTCCGACAAGCAGTTCGCGTATATGAACAAAGCCTTTTGTTTCGTTGCCCTGAGCCAGTGCGAAAATTTTCTGCTCCGCCGCGTCAAGTATATGCGAGATATCGTCCTGCTCACTGTAACACGTTTCGGAAATTTCCTCACACGTGCGTATAAGCTTTCTGAGCATACTTTTGTCACGCACTATTTTTGAGTAATCCACTACGTTTGACGCAATCGGCACTGTTTCCGCTATCAGTTTTATATATTCCGTACCGCTCTCCTCGCTGTACACTCCCATATGAACCAGGGTGTCAAGCAGTGTTACTACATCGATATCGCGGTTTTTTAAATACATCTCCTGCATTGCAAGATAAATGTTCGCGTGATTTTCGAGATAAAAATCCTCGCTTGTGATAATTTCGGCTACTTTGGCAATGCACTGCGGGTCAATCAATATCGAACCAAGCACGGACTGTTCCGCTTCAAGTGAAAACGGCAGTCTGCGCGTTATGTCAGAATTCATGCTTTTCAGTCCTTTGCTTCTATGCGAAATTATTTAACATCAGTAACTACAACGGTAATTTTTCCGATAACCTCGGGATAAAGCTTAACGTCAAGGGAATATGTACCATAAGCCTTTATCGGCGCGTCAAGTACGATTTTGCGCTTGTCGATTTCAATTCTGTGTGATTTTTCCAAAGTTTCGGCGATTTCCTTTGCGGTAACAGAGCCGTAGGTTCTGCCATCAGAACCGGACTGAATTTTGATAACCACTTGAATTTCCGAGAGCTTTTGAGCGATTTCTTTTGCGGCATTGCGTTCAACTTCGATTTTGTGCTGACGTGACGCCTCTTTATTTTTTATATCATTCATTGCCTTTGCGTCTGCTTCTATTGCGAGCTTCTTCGGGAACAGGAAATTGCGGGCATATCCGTCAGAAACGTTGATTACCTCGTCTTTTTTGCCCTGACCTTTAACGTCTGCGAGTAAAATTACTTTCATAAAATCTATCTCCTTATTATTTTATTAATCTTTTTATAATTTTGATATTTTACAAATTATCATCAATAGCGGTTTTGAGCCGCTCGACTGTGTCGTGTATCGTAGCGTTTGCGACTGCCGCACCTGCTGCCTCAAAATGACCGCCGCCTCCGATAAGCTCATGCTCAAGTATTCGCTGAACGTTGATTTTACCGTCTGAACGCGCCGATATCTGCACTTTGTCGCCGATTTTGACAAGCGCGAACGAGGCGTTTATTCCCTCAAGCTCAAGCAGGCGGTTTGAAACTTTCGCGCAGATTACACGGTCAGCATCATCGCCTTCACCCTCATGAACCGCGATTGCCATATTTCCGCGGTAACGCTCCACATTCGCAGAAAATCTTGCTTCACGTATATAATCGTTAAGACTTGGACGGAATATTTCCCCTACAAGTCCTGTTGAAGCGCCGGCATTTCTCAAATAAAATGCCGCTGAAAATGTTCGCGTTCCGGTATTTACCGTAAACTGGCGGGTATCAAGGAATATTCCAAGCAAAAGCAGACTTGCCTCCTCACGGGAAAGTACTCCTGCCGGAAGTGTCTGTTCAAGCATTTCGGTTACAAGTTCCGACGCTGACGATGCCGATGGGTCTATATATTCCTTAATCAAAGGTTTTGACAGCTCCTGCGCTTTTCTGTGATGGTCTACTATTACTATATCCCTGATGTTATTTACTATATCTCCCGATTCAAACAGAGAGGGATTATTCACATCGGAAAGTATCAGCAGAGTGTCCGACTGAACAAATTCAAGTCCAGCCGTACCGTCTACAAATACTTCAGCCCATGTGGGATTGTTTTTTAAAAGTTTGCGGCATCTTATAACGCTTGCGTCTTTTTCGTTTATCACAATGTTGACTTTGACGCCGCAGAACATA
>CALWTV010000137.1 GCA_944384555.1 uncultured Clostridia bacterium
ATTCATCAAGTTCATATCTTTCGTTGTTTGCATTAAAACATACTATACCTACTTTAGGAGCATACCATATATCATATTCAATATTGTTAGTTTCAGTTTTGTGTATATGCAAGCAATTTTTAAAAGTACCGCATTTTACAGATACCGTTTCATCAGTCGAAATTACTTTTGAAATCTCGCTTTTATCGCGTGATACATATATATCTCCGGCTTTCATTGATTTATCTAAATACATTCTATCACAGCACAATGCATAATACATCACGTCATTAAAGACACTGTTAAGGTGATAACCGACAGAATAATGTGAACCGTATCCGGGCTGAGCATCTAAATAAATTTTTCCGTTGTCATTTTTTATTACATAAGAACAGCTATTCCAGTAAGACGGCAGATATTTTTTTGTTTTTAGATTTTCTTCCTCAAAATCAATAAGTTTCAACGATGCCATGGCGTTTACGCAATATGAAATACTATATTTATCCACATTGTTTATTTGATTTATGACATCATTCATACATTCACGTGCAATTTTATAATTTCCGAGTTTGTGATATGAAGCTCCTCTCCAGAATTGTATATCTGCGCGTGCTGATTTATCATCAGATTCTAGAATTTTTGGAAGGTATTCTGATTCTATTATATCAATCATTTCCTGCGGTTCTTTATTTAAGATATCATCAATCCATATGTTTGTAAGAACTCTAATATTTCCGGATTTCTCAGCGGCTTCTCTTGCCTTTGTCATATCATTTTCATCTTTCGAAAATGATGCTTTTGAAAAGTATACTTGAGCAAGCGCATTTTTCTTTTCATCTGATTCAGGCAGTGATTCCACAAGTTTTAAGGTTTCGTTATAAAAATTCTCATAACCGTCAAATGAGTATTCGTGGTTTGAATAATATCTATTAAGTTCGTTGATTCTTTCACTTATATTCTTTGCAAATGTATTATCCATATCTGAAAGCACCTCTCTTAATATTTTTCGAGCGTCATGAAGGCGGCGTTTTACCGTCCCTAAAGGCGTATTTGTGATTTCCGCGATTTTTTCCTGCTTCACCTCATTTATATAATAAAGCGTGGCAGTCTGCGCCAGCTTAGGAGGCAGTGAATTCAGCGCGGAATGTATACGGTGGTTTTGTTCGTTCATCAGAAGACGTGATTCAGGTGCTGATGATGTATCGGCCGAATTTATCATTACATCAAACGGAAGAATGTCACGTCTGTTTCGGATTAGATTGAGAGCCTTGTTTTTAGCGGTTCTGCGTACCCAAGCACCGAATTTTTCGCGTTCTCTTAAATTTTCAAGATTAAAATAACAGGAAACAAATGCTTCCTGCGCAATATCCTGTGCCATGAATTCGTCGCGCAGAATCATATACGCAGTCCCGATAACCTCATGCATATGCCGCTTTACCAGTTCTTCATATGCTGAATTATCGTGATGTATGGTATATTCTACAAGTATTTCGTCAGATTTAACAGAATAATCCATTGAAACCCCCAATCCGATATAATATCGTACAACGTTGTTACATAAATAATGACACTCGGATTAATAAAAAGGTTCGGTTGATATGGAAAATAAAAAATAATTAATAAAGTGTTTTAATCATGCTGCCTAATAAAAATATTATTTTTTATATAGTTCTTAATTTTGGATATATTAGTATTTTACGAAATAATTTATTAACCTCCAATCCTAAATAATTACAACGTTGATACATAGTAATGATAATAAAGTAAATAAAAAGGTTGGGTTAATATGAAAAATAATTTATATTTCAACATTAAAAGAATATTAAACAATAAAAAGATTACTTTTTCATTTCGTCCTCGATTTCGGATATGCTGCGAGGAATACCAGCCGACAGATTTTCACAGCCGTCTGATGTAATTAAACAGTTGTCTTCAAGTCTGAATCCTATGCCCCATTCCTCAACATAAATTCCGACATCTATGCAGAATACCATACCTTCGCTCACGGGGAGGGAAGCGTCAACAACGTCATGCGTATCATATCCGACATGATGAGCACCGCCATGCCACATATATTTTCCGATTTCACCGAAAGTTTTAACAAGACCTATATCTTTAAGTCTTTCATAATTGTATCTTCTTATCTCTGCGTCAACCGATGCCATCGGAATTCCCGGCTTTACATATTCATTGAACATATGCTCTGATGTTGCATAAGCACATTCATACAAAAGCTTTTGCTTATCGCTGAATTTTCCGTTGCAGGGGAAACCGCGCGATACATCGGTATTATGGTCGTCCCAGCAGGCACCAACATCATTTAAAATCATATCTCCGTCATTTGCAATACCGCGGTAGCCGTAATAATGTATGCAGAAATTATTGTTTCCGGCTGATATTATTGATGGAAACGCAGGAGATAATACGCCGCGCTGTGCAAGAGCATAATCAAATTCCGCTTTGAGTTGATATTCGTAAATTCCGGGTTTTGAAGCGTGCATCATTGCTTTTATGCCTTCGCCTGTAATTTGTTCGGCAATTCTCATCGCTTCAATTTCGCACGGCACTTTTATTGTGCGCAAACGACGTATAAACGGACGTATATTTTTTTGAGATAAGTATGGGTATTGCTCTTTGAGATATGCGGAATATGAGAATGCGCTATTTAAAGGCTCATCTTCATTCATTCTGTCAAAATCAAGGTATACTGCGTGATAATGTCCGCTCTGAGCCATGCCTTTTATTACGGAATTCAAATTATCTACATATAATATATTTTCTATTCCGGAAATTTCAGTGGCTTCATCTGCTTTTATTCTGCGTCCGGTCCATCTTTCAGCCATCATGTCAGGACGAAGAAGAAAAATTTTTTCGTTTACACTGCCGCCGCTTTTTTCAGCAACAAACGCAATTCCTTCATCTGTTAGTCCGGTTAGATAAACAAAGTTTCGGTCAGCAAAAAAAGCGTAATTTTCATCTGCGGTTTTTATGGGTGCTTTTCCGGAAAAAAGAATTAATATGGTTCCGTTTTCCATAGCGGAATAAAGTGACTGTCTGTTCTGAATGTGAAATTGTTTTTCCATAAAAATTAAATATCTCCTTATATTAAAAATAAAAATTACAATGGTAATATATTTACAAAAAATATAGGTTAAATGAATATTTTTTATACGATTATGTCATGCATATTTTATCATAATTTTTGTTTACGTGCAATATTGATATAAATAATTAATTTGTGATTACACTAAAAATAATTTGAAATATGTATTGACAACGCTGTATTGATATGATATAATTAACTGCGGATAAGGACAAATATGTTATCCGTATAATGAAAAAAGAAGAAGAGTATTCCGCTCTCACCATATCACATATTGAGTGCATATTGGTTAATAAAAAGATTTTTAATATAATTTATATACATGTGTTTTTTGTGAGTATATATTATATGAGTTTTTTATGTGCGGAGTATTTTCTTCGCACATTTTATTTTATAAATTTCGGGGGTGACCGGCTATTAGCGCAAAAGAACTGTATATCAACGAGGAAATCAAGGCTAAAGAAGTAAGAGTAATCGGAGAAGAAAACGAACAAATCGGTATTTTGTCATTGGAAAATGCTTTGGCACAGGCATTTGAACAGGGACTCGACCTCGTACTTATCGCTCCTCAGGCAAATCCGCCAGTATGCCGCATAATGGATTACGGCAAGTTCCGTTATGAGAGAAACAAAAAAGAAAAGGAATCCAAAAAGAAGCAAACCGTAGTTGAGGTTAAGGAAGTCCAGCTTTCCTGCAATATCGATACACACGATTTTAACACAAAAGTAAACAATGCTGTCAAATTTCTTAACGCAGGAAACAAAGTAAGAGTATGCTTGAGTTTCAAAGGTCGCGAAATGGCACATCAGGATATCGGAAAAGAATTGCTTGCAAAATTTGAACAGGCATGTTCTGAGGTTGGTCAGGTCGATAAGAAACCTACACTTGAAGGTCGCATGATGACAATGTTTATTTCACCGATAGCACAGTCTTCTAAAAAGTAATTTCTTGTTTTCCGCGGATTGGTTTTTTACAGTAGACTGTCGCGGTCGCTTTTATCTATAATATTTAAAACGTGTATGGATTCATTATAAGATATAATTTTACTTTGAATTTGTATAATATTTTTAAAAAAGTCTGCCGCCTTTGCCTAAAACGGATAGACGGCGGATTTTTATCGGATACAGTTAATAGTTGTATTCCGAAATCAGCGTTATTTTATAATATTTTGAAAGGAAACATCTGAAAATGGGAAAGATTAAGACACATAAAGCGTCAGCTAAAAGATTTTCGCTTACAGCAACCGGAAAAGTAAAGATGTATCACGGTGAACACCGTCATAACCTCGGTCAGAAGTCCGCAAAGCGCAAGAGAAGCCTTCGCACAGGCTCATATCTCAGCACTTCTATGGCACCCACAATTACAAAGCTTATAAATAAATAATTTTTCGCTTTAGTAATTTTATCAAAAATTTCGTAAAAAATCAACTAACAGGAGGATATATAAAATGGCAAGAGTTAAGGGTGCTATGATGACCCG
>CALWTV010000138.1 GCA_944384555.1 uncultured Clostridia bacterium
AAAATTGGGATAATTGGAGGTGCTCCCGTTGACCTTACAATAGCTCAGGGTGCTTATTTCCTTATGGCTTCACTTCCGATTGCAATAGTAGGTCTTGTTTCCGGCGTTAAACAGGGCAGAGTTGCTGCATCAGGCATAAACCTCATTGCTAAACGTCCCGGTGAAGTTGGTAAAGCGATTACCTCAGCCGCTCTTGTTGAAACATATGCGATTTTTGCTCTGCTTATATCTCTGCTCCCCATCATTTTCTTCAAATTTTAATTGAACAGGATTTGATGACATGAACGGACTTGATAAAATTATCGAAAAAATCACTGCCGATGCCAGAACCGAAGCTGAAAAAATAAGGTTGTCTGCTGAACGTGAAATTGCCGATATAAATCATGAAAGTGACGAGGTAATCTCACGAATACGGCAAATTATCGACGCTCAGACTGAACGTGAATACAATTCAATTATTTCGTGTGCCAAATCCTCTGCTGAGATGAATTACCGTGCGGCTCTGCTTGAAGCTAAAAGTACGGTAATCGACAATGCTTATGACAGCGCACTTCACTCACTGCTTTCACTTGAAAGCTCAAATTACCGAGTACTTTTGACAAATCTTTTGATTGCCGCATGTAAGGAAAGAATATCTTCCGCCCGCAAAATGCTTGAAGAATACGGAGAAACTGATGAAACAGGCAGTATTTTTACCGTATCTATGAATGAAAAAGATTTGTCCAGATATGGTGACGCAGTTATAAAAGCCGCATTGAATGAGTTGAAAGGCGAAAATATAACGTTGAAACTTTCGGACGTTCCGGTAAATATCGATGGCGGAGTGATTTTGACATGCGGCGAGGGAATGGAAACTGTTTCCGTAAATTGCTCGCTCGAAATGATTATAAATTCACTCAGAGATGAGCTTGACGGAGAAGTATACCGCATACTGTTTGCGCAGTAAATAGCGCACATTAATATATTTGGAGAAGAATAATGGCTTTACGCGATACTGACTATATTTATTCATCTGCGAGAATCCGTGCCGCAGAGGGAACATCATCTCCGCGCGAACGGATTGAGCGTATGCTTGAATCTAAAAGCGCAGGCGAAATATACGCAAAATTAACCGGCGGAGAAAATGCGGATATTGGCAGTAATCAGGCAGTTTCGGAAAATATCGGAATAAATGAAATCGATGATGCCGCAGAAAATCTCGTTGAGAATGCCGCACATCTTATGTTGTTATCTGCGCCGGAGCCTGATTTGCTCAAATTTTTGCTTTATCAATTTGACTGCACAAATTTGAAAACCGCTATAAAATGCGGTATTCGAGAGATAGACGCACGCAATATGCTCTATAAATTCGCTTCAGTCGCTCCAGATGATGTAATTTCCGCTGTGCGTGACCGCGTATTCGATAAATTTCCGGAAAATATGCGGATTGCCGCGCCTGAAGCGTTTGAGGAATATGCTAAAACTTCCGACCCGCGCTCAATCGATTTGGTTATCGACCGCGCCTGTTTTGCGGATATCACGCATGGGGCAGAATTAACAAAATCCGAATTTTTAATAAATTATGCACATGCAAAAGCGGATATAACAAATTTGCTGATTTTTGACCGTGTATCGAAAATGAATGTACGCATTCGTGAATCGCTTTTGTCACGCGCGCTTGTTTTAGGCGGGGAAATTCCGCATGAGGAATTTATTTCCGCAATTGAAAATGGGCGTGAAGGACTTAGAGGAATTATTTCGTCTACACGCTACTATAAACTGTGTGATGTTTTTTCGGATAGTGCGTCATCAGACGATATCGAGCGTGACTGTGAGAATTTCATAATCGCTCCTGTTTCTGATATAAAGTACAAGCCGTTTGGAATCGAAATTCTTGCCGCTTACTTTATAACAGCGGAATATGAGGCTAAAAACAGCCGTATAATCGCGGCTAATATCATATCGGACAGCGGCAGGTCAAGCGATAAAATCAGAGAGGCGGTGCGCATGGCATATGTATAAAATCGGAATAATCGGCGACCGTGAAAGCGTACTCGGATTTATGGCGGTGGGATTTGCGGTTTTTGAAGCGGATAATGCCGAAATTGCCGGAGAGCTAATTGACAAGCTTGCTAAGGACAATTTCGCTATTATATTTATCGCTCAAAGCTATGCCGCGATTTTGACTGAAAAGATCGCAGAATATGCTGATAAACCGCTTCCCGCAATAGTTCCAGTGCCGGATAAAAACGGCGGCGGATATGGCGAAGCGATACTTAAAAATGCGGTGGAGCGTGCAGTCGGCGCTGATATTTTATTTAAAGAATAGACCTTTTATAATAACGCAGGATATGCTGCGTTTTTAAAATTATATTTTTAATCTTGTTGCAAGATATATTGTATTTTTAAAATTACTGAATTTTTGACGTTATTGTAAAATAAATTACATTTTTAAAATAGTGAAAAATGATTTATAGTTTTAAGGAGTTGCCAAATGGTAGAGGGAAAAATCGTTAAGGTGTCGGGTCCTCTTGTAATCGCGGAAGGTATGCGCGAAGCTAATATGTT
>CALWTV010000139.1 GCA_944384555.1 uncultured Clostridia bacterium
CTATGACGAAAATAGGGAAAACTGCATTAAAGCTATAAAGAAAATTTTGAAAAATAGGCATCATCCCCTATAACAAGTTAATAATATAATGTAATTAATATTATACATCAAAAAAAACAAAAAATCAACACAAATACATGAAAGATAATTTTTGATTAATTAAATAAAAGATATAATGATTCCCTCTCATTCGCATAATATTCTCAAACCCTCATTTAAGTATAACATAAGATTATTAATATACTTTTCAGACGGATGAGTATATTCCATAAAACCTGCCGACGGGCATAAGATAAAACGCCCACTCTTTTTTCCCGCTGCGGCACAAGCTTCAATCATATTGATTAAGTTATCAGGTTCTTCAAGCAGTATATCCTGTATCTCTATATTTCCCTCAAGTCCTATTCTGTTTCCGAATTTATTTACTATTTCCTCCAAATTTATATCGCCGTTTTTTGGAGGTTCAAGCGGATTCAGAACATCTACTCCCATTCCGATAAAACGCTCAATCAGTTTTGCAACTTTTCCATGGCAATGAACCCATACATAACCACCCGCATCATGTATCAAATCACATATCTGCTTATCATAATTATAAACAAATTCAGTGAAATCATTATCACTCATAAGCGGAGGTATCAAAAGTTCCGGACCAACCCAACAATATACACCGCGTATTCCGTGTTCAATCGCCTGCTTTGTATGAAAAATCAAACGCTCGGTAAAAGTTGATATTGCCTCATGTACTAAGTCTCTTTCATCGACACTCATATACGCAAGCATTTCCGAACCCATAATTCTCTGAAGCGCATATCCAGCATGGTCAAGCCCAAACATAGTAATGCCTCTGTCACCAATTCGTCTTTCTTCCGCAAAATATCCGTCCGCACTGAATTCAAAAGGATCATATTCCATTGACAAAAACTTCTTTAAATCATCAGGTTCCTTTATAAAATGCTCCATAGTATAACCCGGTTCGCCAACAGTTGACACCCTGTCTATCTGAGTAAGTTCACCATCTGGGGTATGAGCAGTAGTTATTATATTTTTCCAAAGATGAGAATCCGTATCTTCAGTTGTCTGTGTCATATACTTGCCGCAGTTTTTTCCGCAGTATATATGAAATGCTGAACCAGCTCCACTGTATATATCAGTAATCTGTTCAGCTAAGCGGCATACCGGCTCATATGCCGGAGTAAGCGCAGACATACCATAGTTTGAACCCCATAATTTAAGAGACGGTCTGTCATATTCCTCATTTCTGAATATGCGCATTATTCTTTCACGAGATGTAAGTTTATCAGGCATATTAATTCAACTCCTTAAAGCTAAAAAATTTAATAAGTTTTATAAAAATAATAGCCTTATAAAATAACTTCCGCAACTCTGACAACAAGATTTTTTCCGTACTCATATCCTGTACAGTTTACATTTAAAATATCTCCGTCCTGCGTAAATTCAAGCGATTCGTTATTGTCAGTCCATTTTATACTCTTTACTGTTCCGATATCTTTAGCTCCAGAGAACTGCTTCCAGCCAGTACCTCCACCTTCAACTATTACATTTGAATCTCCGATTGTGGATAAATCATGTATGTAAAGATAATATTTATCCCTATCTTTTAAAGCGAAATTCTTGTTTTCAGAACATATACTGCATGGTTTACCTGTATAAATTGCGTTTCCGGTTGCATTTATCCAACCGCCAATTCCCTCAAGCAATGCTTCCTGTATCTTGAGAATTTCTCCCTCTCCAGTTGGTCCAACATTAAGCAGATAATTCGCACCGACTTTGCGGCATGCACAAAGATTTTCAATAAGCGAAGGCAAGGACTTGTAATTAAAATCTATACTTCCAATACCCCAATGAGCATTGAGCGTCTGGCACATTTCAGCCGCAACGTATTTAGGCATACCCTCTCTATTCATAGGTGTAGGTCTTCCCTGTTCAAATGTAACACTGTCAATATATGGATTTCCCACTTTTCCGCGTTCGCCCAAACCAGTGTTATTTATAATCATCGCGTCAGGCTGTAAATTTCTTATAAGAGAATAAAGTTTATCTTCCTCCCAATCCTCATTAGGCTTACTCCAGTTTCCATCAAACCATAAGCCGCCTATTTTTCCATAGTTGGTACAGAGCAGTTTTACAGATTCACGCAGATACTGCAAATATCCTTTGAAGTCATTGTTAAAGCTGTCCTGATACCAATCAAGTGTGGTATGATAGAAAAACGGTACAATGCCTTCATCACGGCACGCTTCTACATACTCCGCTATCAAATCGCGTCCGCATGGAGAATGCATCACGTCATAATCGCAAAGTCCCTTTGTATCATACAGCGAAAATCCTTCGTGATGGCGTGTTGTCAGTGTTATGTATTTCATGCCAGCGGCTTTTGCGGTACGCGCAATTTTATGAGCGTCAAATTTAGATGCCGTAAACGTATTTATAAGCTTAGAGTATTCTTCCTTTGGTATACCGTGAAGATTCATAATCCATTCGCCTTTTCCGAGCTGCGAATAAAGTCCCCAGTGAATAAACATTCCAAAACCAAGATTTTCAAAATCCGCTATTCTTTTTTCAGGTACAGGAATTGCCATTGCAAGTCACCTCGTTATAATAATATTTTTTAAAATCATATCCATATAAAAATTAAAGATGCAAAGTTATTGAGGTTCTTCGCATCTGTTTTGATATATTATAACTTAAAGGCAGCTTAAAAACAAGTACTATTATAAAATTTGCATAAAAAATTATAAGAAAGCGGCTTGACAATTATATAATACATATCCGAACAATCCGGAAGCAAAAATCACGGTAATCGGACTGATTTTAAATTTTTTGAGTCCCGTAAATGCAATCAAAAATATAAATACGGATATTAAATTAATTCCAAATACTCCACTGTCAGATGATAAAAATGACAGTTTAAATATTGTATACGCCGCGGAAGCTATCATTCCTATAACGGCAGGTCTTAATCCTTTCATCAGTCCGTTCATAAAATTCATACTACTGTATTTAGCATAAACTGCGGCAAATATAGAAACGATTATACAAGAAGGTATAATATAGCCGAGAGTCGCAACAACCGCTCCTATAAATCCACATATTTTCATTCCTACAAAGCTCGCAGAATTCAGCGCAACCGGTCCGGGAGTCATCTCCGCTATCGTAATAACATCTGCAAATTCACTTACAGAAAGCCAGCTATTTTTTGTGACAATCTGCTCTTGAATCAGCGGCATTGCGGCATATCCACCACCGATACTAAACAAGCCTATCTGAAAAAATGACAAAAATAACTTAAGCAACTCCATATAACTCCCTCATTTCTGCAATCCATGGTCAATCTTTGAATTTTTATCACTGAATAAAATAATTCCTAAAATTCCACATACAGCAATGATAAAAATTATATTTACAGAGAAGAAAGCTACACAGGCAAATGCCGCAGCTATCAAAAATATTGATATCCATCTGCACTCATGCCATGCTGAAACAACCATTCCCAAAATCACGTCTGCAAGTACTGCCGCTACTCCAGCCTGCATACCTTTTAAAATATAATTTACTGTAATACTATCCTTGAATGCCGAATAAAAGAGCGATATTATTGAAATCGTAACAAGAGGCGGAAGCACCGTGGCAATGACTGTCACTGCCGCACCGGGTATGCCGCCGATTTTATATCCAACAAGCAATGACGCATTAACAGCAATAGCCCCCGGAGATGACTGAGCTATTGCTGTATAATTCAACATATTTTCTTCGTCAATCCATTTAAATTTATCTACAAATTCCTTTTTCATAAGCGAGATTATTACAAATCCGCCCCCAAAAGTAAACGCGCTAAGCTTTAAAGTTGATATGAATAACTGCCAATATAACTTTAATTTATTTTTTTTCATAATACAATTCCACCTCTGTATATATTATATCATTTGACATTGTATAAGTAAAATAGTATAATATTATATATATCATAATAAAAACATTATGAATTGAGGTAGATACTACAATGACACTGCGACATATGAAAATATTTACGGTAGTAGCCGATTGTGAAAGCATAACTCTCGCGGCTGAAAAATTATATCTGGCTCAACCTGCCGTAAGCCTCGCAATCAAGGAACTTGAAGATTATTACGGCACACATCTTTTCGACAGGCTTTCACGCAGAATATATATAACAGAATCCGGTAAACAGCTATTAAGTTATGCTCGTCATATTGTATCCGTTTTTGACGAAATGGAACAGACAATGAAAAATTCTGATAAAAGCGGTATTCTGCGCATAGGGTCAAGCGTGACTATTGGAACTCAGTTCATACCGATTTACATAAAGGAATTTCATAATCAGTACCCTGATGTAAAAATAAATGTTCAAATTGATTCTTCTGAACAAATTGAAGAAAAACTTCTTAAAAATGAGCTTGATTTCGGATTGATTGAGGGTATAGTTCACTCAGAGTATATAATATCTCAAAAATATATGGACGATGAACTTGCGGCTGTATGTGGAAAATCTCACAGGTTCGCTGAAATGGAAAGCGTAGATATATCTGAATTTATAAAAGAACCTCTGCTTATGCGAGAAAGAGGCAGCGGGACAAGAGAACTTTTTGACAATATTGTATCATCAGCAGAAAAATCCTACACACCGTCATGGGAAAGCATAAGCACAGATGCACTGATTAACGGAGTAATTGAAGGAAACGGAGTATCAGTGCTCCCTCTCAGGCTTGTTCAGAAAAAAATCGATGACGGATTTCTCTCGCGTGTCTTTATAAAAAACTGCACTATGAAAAGAGCTTTTTATATCGTGTACCATAAAAACAAATTTATCTCCCCTGTAATGCAAAAATTTATATTTCACATTTGCGATGAAAAATATTTAAAAAACCATTGACATTTTGTATTTTATAAAGCATAATATCTATAACATTTTTTTTGAGGTGCGATTATATGAATTTCCGACAAATACATCTTGATTTCCATACGTCAGGTATTATACCCGAAATAGGCGCGGATTTTTCACGCAAACAATTTGCCGATGCGCTCAAAGCAGGTCATGTTAACTCAATTACTCTTTTTTCAAAATGCCACCACGGATATGCATACCATCCGAGTGAAGCCAATGAAATTCACCCAGGACTTAATTTCGACCTTCTCGGCGAACAGCTTGCGGTATGCCGTGAACTCGGAATAAACGCTCCAGTATACATATCTGCCGGTTTTGATGAAAAAGAAGCACTCAGACATCCCGAATGGCTTGTTGTAGGCTCACCCGGTGCTGGTCACGACTTTATAACTCATGCTGGTTATCACTTATTCTGTTACAACTCACCATATCTTGATAAATTACTTGCTCAGGTTGAAGAAGTTATGAAGAGATATAATCCGAGCGGTATTTTCCTTGATATATCAAATATAAGAACATGCTACTGCCATAACTGTATACAGTCAATGCTTGATGCCGGACGCAATCCCAATAATCCCGATGACGTTCATGCTCACGCTGAGGAAGTATACGCAAACTATTGCAAAAAAGTAGAAGAAGTTATAAGAAAATATAATCCTAATACTACAATCTTTCACAATGCAGGTCATATCGCAAAAGGAAGACGCGATATTGCCGGATATGATACTCACCTTGAGCTTGAAAGCCTTCCGACAGGCGGATGGGGCTACGACCACTTCCCTATGTCTGCTGCATATGTAAGAAATCTCGGTATGAATTATCTCGGCATGACCGGCAAATTCCATACTACATGGGGCGAATTCGGAGGTTTCAAGCACCCCAATGCGCTCCGTTATGAAACTGCTCTTTCAATTGCATTCGGCGCGAAATGTTCAATCGGCGACCAGCTTCACCCGCGCGGAAAAATGAATATGTCCACTTACAAATTAATTGGACAGGCTTATGCGGAAGTTGAACAAAAAGAGGCATGGTGCGACAATGTTTCAGCAGTTTCCGATATAGCTGTTCTGAGCTGTGAAGCATGCGGAATATCTGACAGCCGCGGAAATAAGTCAGATGTCGGCTGTTGCCGTATACTGCTTGAGGGAAAATATCTATTTGATGTTATTGACCTTCAATGCAATTTTGACAAGTATAAGCTGATTATTTTACCCGATTATATTACATTAAACGATGAGCTTGCTCAAAGAATCCGCACATACATCAAAAACGGCGGAAAAATCCTTGCAACCGGCGAATCCGGACTCAACAAAAACAAATCTGAATTTATGCTTGATTTTGGTGCCGAATTTACAGGCGAAAGCGAATATCAGCCTACATATATGGTACCCTCTGATGAACTGCATATGGTAAACGGTGTAACCGAATATGTTATGTATACAAAAGCATATGAAATTAAGCCTAATGAAGACGCTCAGTGCATAGCTCAAATCGCATATCCTTATTTTAACAGAGGAGCTTTCCATTTCTCATCACATCAGCATACGCCCAATATGCCGGGAAGCAAGCCGAACGCAGTATTCAATGGAAATACCGCTTATATAGGATGGAGCATTTTTGAGGATTACGCAACAAAAGGCTCACTCCATTTAAAAGAACTGGCGATAAATGCTATTGAAATGCTTATCGGCAACGAAAAAACTATCGCTGTAAGCAATCTCCCAGACCGCGGAATAGTAACTTTGATGAAACAGGGCGACCGTCTTGTAAATCATGTCTTATTTGCTCATACATGTGTAAGAGGCAATGGCATTGAAGTTATTGAAGATACAGTGCCGCTGTGTGATATCGATATCGCAGTAAAACTTGATAAAAAACCTAATCGTGTATATCTTGCTCCGCAAAATCAAAATCTCAGATATAATTACACTGACGGTGTATTATTCTACCGTTTGCCTAAACTTGATATACATCAAATGATAGTTATTGAATAAAAATTAAATATGCGGGTGTAAATTTACAGTATAAGTTATTGCTGTTTCAATTTACTCCCGCACTGTTTTTATGTTTTTAACTTACATATGTCGAATAATTTTACTTTTGGAGGTTTTCTTTTAATGTCTAACGTTTTCAAAGTCGTTATAGGAACATTGAATTCAAAATACATACATTCATCACTTGCGCCTTGGTGTCTTTTTGCGGCTGCCCGCGAATACTGCAAAGATGGTATTTGCGCAAATGTTGTCGAAGGTACAATAAATGAAAATATTTCTGATATAACTGAACGTATAGCTGTTCAAACCCCTGACGCAGTCGCTCTCGGCTGTTATATCTGGAATATAACTAAAATTTATGAACTGATAAAAATGTTAAAAGAAAAACTACCAAATGTAATTATTATTTTAGGCGGTCCGGAAGTAAGCTATAATGCGGAACATGTACTTCGCAATCAACCACTTGTTGATTATATAATCTCCGGAGAGGGAGAATATCCGCTGTCAATGCTGCTGAACAAGCTGTTTTTAAATGAAACTGATATAGAGTCTATAAAAGGAATTTGTTTCAGAAAAACAACTTACATAGATACAAAATATATTATTTCAGAACCGTATGTTTCAGATAAATCATATCCCAGTCCATACGTTCCCGAATATTTTGAAGCATTGCATGGGCGAATCGCTTACATAGAATCAAGCAGGGGCTGTCCGTACTCTTGCGCCTTTTGCTTATCTGGCAGAACAAAACAGCATAACGGTCAAAGTGTAAAATATTTTGATATGGAACGCATAGAAAAAGAAATTATAATGCTCTCCGGAAGCGGGGCAAAAACAGTTAAATTTGTTGACCGTACATTTAACGCTAACCCAAAGCGCGCATATCATATTTTTAAGTTTATTATAGAAAATTACAGAGTAAAAATTCCAGAGGGAGTATGTTTTCATTTCGAAATTGCCGGAGATATATTGACTGACTATATGATAAATCTGCTTTCTACCGCTCCTGCCGGACTTATTCAATTTGAAATCGGACTTCAGAGTTTCAATTCTCACACACTTGAAAGCATTCACCGACGCACTGATGTTAAAAAACTTAAGGAAAATATAGCCCGAATAATTGAGAATGGAAACATTCATGTTCACGTGGATTTAATCGCCGGACTGCCATTTGAGAATTATGAAAGCTTTGCTGAAAGTTTCAACACTGCTTATTTATTAAATGCCCACATGCTTCAAATGGGATTTTTAAAACTGCTGTACGGTGCACCTATGCGTGAAAACCGTTCTGAATATCCATGTGAATTTTCCGAAACGCCTCCATATGAAGTTATTTCTACACCATGGCTCACGGAAAATGATTTGAAAAAACTTCACATAGTTGAAAGTGCACTTGACCGAATTTATAACAGCGGACGTTTCAGAAGAACTATTGAATATATAATAAATTCATGCAGTATGACGCCGTTTGAAATATTTTACCGTATTGGGAAATATACATCTGAAAATGTACCAAGCGAACAAATATCAAATATTTCACTTGACGAATATACAAAAATTCTATATGAATGCTTATGTGGTTTCGGTAAAACTGATTCAATGACTCTGCGTGATATGATGGTATGTGACCGCCTTTCAACTAACTCAACTGGATTTATCCCGCCGATACTCAGAATTTTTGACCCGGATATAAAAAAAATAAAAACTGAAATTGAAAGCAATCCGGCTATATGTGAAAAAAAAGGAATAAGACGCGGTTTTGCTTTACTTTACTCTGAAAAATGTGCCGTTTATGCGGATTATGACGAAAATATCAAAAATCCCGTTACAGGCGAATATCCCTTATATAAATTCTATCCCCAAAAAATCTAATACAGAAATAATAATGGTGTTTTAAAATGAATTGCGATTATTTAAATTTTATAAGAATACTTGAAAATAAATCCGCCGGTGCACCCTCTCTTTTTGAACCGTTTATATGTGATTATAACTGTGAGGAATTAATTTGGCGCAGAGGACACACCTTATGGGATTCTCCAAAAAGATACATTGATACTATGCTTTCAGTACGTGAAAGAACAGGAGCAGATATAATTTTTCTTGATTCTGAACGATTTGATATCGAAGAATTGCTTTATACCGCAGAACAAATAATGCCAGAAAAAATCAAAGCCGCTATAATATGCAGAAATAAAGACCAAATCGAAACTGCCGAAAAAAGCAACTTAATATGTGCTGTATGCGGTATAGGTAATCAGACAAAACCTATGAAAAAGCATTTTATAAGAATGGACGGCGATATTAAATCAGCAATAGATGAAGGAGCGTCTGCTTATTTTGTAAATGAAAATATTGAAGAAATTTACGAGAAGCATAATAACGAAATAGTTGTTTTAGGTGGTCTTGGCATAAATTGGCTCAATAATTCAAACCCACGTGACATATATAACCGTATTGAAAACATATTTGCTCTTTCAAAAAACAAGGGCATTGCAATTGGAAGCGGAAATACTGGCGAGCGTATCGACTATCTTAATATGATATCAATGCTTGGAATTTACATAAGATATAAGTAATTTTCTCTCTACATAAATTAGCTCAATTATTACAGTTATTACAGTGATATTTTAATAAAGAGGTTTTTAATAAATGAAAATCTCTTTTTTTATTTTTACTCACAAATTATTAAATACATAATATATTTTGTATCAATACAATTTATATAATATTATCGAATTAAACTGATATAAAAAGTATAAGAATTATAAATAAAAATTGTTTTTCTATATTTATTGCCCAAATATCATAATGACATTTTTAGATATATTTGATATCATTAATATATATCTCAATATTTAAGGAGATTGTGAATATTACTATGATG
>CALWTV010000140.1 GCA_944384555.1 uncultured Clostridia bacterium
TCAGAAACTCTCATCCATTCATTAAGATAAGTGCGTTCCGGCAAATATGAGATGACGCTTTTGCTTTCAACTCCCGGGGCGGTTCCATTTATTAAAATGTTTCCTTTGTTAGGAACTAACAGACCATTTATTAATTTAATGATAGTGGTTTTTCCGCTGCCGTTAGGACCTAGCAGTCCGATAATTTTTCCTCGTTCGAGTTTAAAGTTCATATCATTGAGAACAATGTGGGCGGAAGAATAACTCTTGACTACATGTTGAAATTCAAGCAGAGGAATATCTTTGTTTATTTGGATATTCATTTATTTTTCTCCTTTACATAATTTTGTCAGAAATATATTTTGCGATATCTTCATCAGAAAAACCGAGAGATTTCATTTTATCGAAAAATTCAGAAATAAGTTCATCTGCAAGAGAATTTTTTGCTTTTTCGATTATTTTATCATCTTCAGTAACGGTTCTTCCATTCGTTCGCTGAGTGATTATAAGACCGGTTTCTTCAAGCGCAGCGAGTGCGCGCTGCATGGTGTTAGCATTTACTCCGGCTTCTGCGGCAAGCTCCCTTACAGAGGGGATTTTGTCGCCTTTTTTGTATATGCCGGAGATTATAGCGGTTTTTAAATTCTCAACAAGCTGAATATATATCGGTCTGTCTGATACAATTTTCCATATCAATTTTACTGCCTCCTTTATTTGTATCACTGTACTAATTAACTAATACAATGATACACTTGAAAATGGATTTTGTCAATCGTTTATTTTTACAAAAAATGAAATATAAATTTGAATTAAATAAGTGAATATATACAATAAAATTTTTTGGGATAAAAACAGTAACTGTTAAATTATAAATAATGACTAAAATTTGCTTTACAAAATTAATTTATAGTGGTATAATCATCAAAGTAAATATAGATGGAGAAATTTATGGGAAAAAGGTATATATTTTTTGACCTTGACGGGACTTTAACTGATCCGGCTGAGGGAATTACATCTGCGGTAGCTCATTCTTTAAAAAAATTTGGAATAATTGTAGATAATAAAAAGCAATTAAATAAATTTATTGGACCTCCTTTGACCGATTCATTTGAAAATTATTACGGATTTAATGAAGAACAATCACGTAAAGCGGTGGAATATTATCGTGAATATTATCGCGACAAAGGGATTTTTGAAAATTATGTATACGATGGTTTGGAGGATATGCTAAAATCACTTAAAGAAAGCGGTAAAATTCTTGTAGTTGCGACTTCAAAGCCACATATTTTTGCGTCAAGAATACTTGAACATTTCTGTATAGACAAATATTTTAATTTTGTATCGGGAAGTGAGCTTGACGGTCGGCGTGTAAAAAAAGATGAAGTTATTGAGTATGCGATATCGGAATGCCATATTTCAGATAACAGTGAAATAGTAATGGTGGGTGATAGGGAATATGATATTCTTGGAGCGAAAAAATACTGCATAACGTCAGTTGGGGTATTGTATGGCTATGGTGATATAGATGAATTAAAGAATGCCGGAGCTGATTTTATTGCAGAAAACATGAACCAGCTTAAACAAATACTTTTAGGATTGTAATAAATAAAATTTAAGAATATTTTTATTAAAATTACATAAAAAGAGGTGTTAAAATGTTTGAGGGAGTAAGAATTACAGCGGGAATAAAGAATTGGCAGATATTCCAACAAATTGATGGATATGCGGAAATCAGCTTTTCCGGACACTGCGATTTTAGCGATGACCATAACGGAGATGTATATGCGCGTGTAGTTGATGAGAATACGCAATCAACAATAGTGTCATGGACTAAAGCTGAAATGGGTGAAAATTATAAATACAGACTGACTTTTCCGAAAGTTCCTGCCGGAGGACTTTACAGAATAGAAACAACATTCAGTGAAAATGACTGTTATTTTGACTGGACAATCAGAGGGGACATGATATATCATATCGGAGTAGGTGATCTGTATGTAATCGCAGGTCAAAGTAACTCGGCAGGATATGGAAAAACTCCTGCTACTGATATGCCGGAACTTGGAATTCATTTGTACCGAAACTGCGAGGAATGGGATTTGGCAGTACACCCGATGAACGATTCCACAAATACCCGTCATCCAATAAATGCTGAAGGCGGAAATCCCGGACATTCACCATATTTGGCATTTGCAAAAAAAGTAAGGTATAGAATGCATTATCCGATAGGTTTAATTCAGACATCACTCGGCGGTTCTTCTATTTACAGCTGGGATTCAAACGGGCAAAATAATTTATATACTAATATGATTGATGTAATCGACCGCGCGACTAACGGACGACGTAAAGTCAAAGGTATTTTATGGTATCAAGGCTGTTCTGATGCATGTCTCCCGAATTGTGATGAATATTTTGAAAGATTTAAAATATTTACGGAATCTGCAAGATGTGATACCGGAAATGATAATTTATTTATATTGACAGTTCAGCTGAATAAATGGCTTGACGGTGCGGGAAACGCAGACGCAAATCACGGTTGGGGAAGAATACGTGAAGTTCAGCGTCAAGTAGCTAAAAATTTGCGCGGAGTTTATGTAATTCCAACTGCGGATTTAGGATTAAGTGACGGAATTCATAATAACACTGCCGCAAATATAGTAATCGGAGAGCGTCTCGGAACAATCGCGCTTGAGAAAATTTATGGACTTTCGGAACGTGGAAGTGCGCCTGATTTAAATCGCGCATATTTTGTATCGGAAAATAAAATCAGACTGGAATTTGATAACATATATCAGCAAATTGAAGCAATTACAATGGATATCAATCAAATGCCGTTTGCGGTTTATCATGACGGAGAGAAAGTTGAAATTATAGGATATTCTTGGAATAAAGATTTCTGCGAGCTTACGATAAACGGGAACGCAGATGAAAAATATACAGTCAATTGCGCAAGCGGAACAGCACCATATCCTTATATTCCGTTTGACAGGGGAAGTGGTTTGCCATTACTTGGATTTTATAATATTAAGGTTATTAATTTGTGATTCAAAAATTCCGAAATAAATTAAGGAAGTAAATTTATGAAAAAAACAAATGTTATATTGTTGCTTGCTGACGATTTAGGATATGGAGATCTTTCTTGTTATGGAGGTGTAGGAGTACAGACGCCTAATATTGACGCATTGGCGGAAAACGGTATTCAGTTTGCCGATGCATATTCTACTTCGGCAGTATGTACACCTGCAAGATATAGTATTTTAACAGGAGAATACCCGTTCAGAAATCCAAATACTCATATTTTGCCCGGCAATGCGGCTTGTATAATTAATAAAGATAAAGGAACATTGCCAAAGATATTCAAAAAAGCCGGCTACCGCACCGCGGCTATCGGAAAGTGGCATCTTGGACTTGGAAACAATGACCTTGACTGGAATAAAGAAATTACATGCACACCTAATGACGTAGGATTTGACTATTCATATATTTTTCCGGCGACTAATGACCGTGTGCCGTGCGTGTACATAAAAAATAGGAATGTTGATAATCTTGACCCAAACGATCCGATAGAGGTATCATATGCTGCTGAATGTCCGTATGATGATATTCCTACATCTGCTCGTAATCCTGAAATGCTGAGAATGATTCATTCACACGGCCATAATAACAGCATTATAAATGGAGTCGGAAGAATAGGTTTTATGCGCGGAGGGGAAAAAGCTCGTTGGAAAGATGAGGATTTATCTGAAAAATTCTTATCTGAAGTAAAAAATTTTATTTCCGAAAGCAGTGAACAGCCATTTTTCATATATTATGCACTTCATCAGCCGCACGTACCGAGAGTGCCGAATCCACGGTTTGCAGGAGTAAGCGGTCTTGGTCCGAGAGGTGACGTAATTGCTGAAATGGACGATTATATTGGACAGCTTACAGCTTATCTTGAACAAAAAAAATTGCTTGAAGATACAATTATTATTTTTACAAGTGATAACGGGCCGGTGTTAGATGACGGATATAGAGATGACGCTGAAAGACTTAATAAAATTGCACAGCATTATCCGGCAGGACCTCTGCGCGGCGGCAAATATAGTAAATTTGAAGGCGGAGCACGTATTCCGCTGATAATTTCTCATAAATCACATATAAATGCGTCTATATCTCACGCAATGGTAAGCCATGTTGATTTTGCGGCTTCATTTGCGGAAATGTTAGGTATTGATATTGGTGACTGGGCAGTTGACAGCTGCAACCATATAGACGCTTTTCTCGGAAAAGAGTCAAAGGGACGTGAGGAAATTTTCGCTGAATCATTGAATAAAGGATATTTTCTACGCAAAGGAAAATGGACGTATATGCAGCCATCTGATGGGGCTCAGCACAATTATACGGTTAATATTGAACTTGGAAATTCCCGTGACCCTATGCTTTATAATGTGGCGTATGATATAGGACAACGCAATAACGTAGCAGAACTTCACCCGGATATAGTAAAACAAATGGAACAAAGAATAAATGAAATCTTAGGCAGCGATAAAACTCGCTAATAAAATAATTTAAATTTATTTATAAGGAGATTTGGTATGGGTAATTATGTAAAAGCCGGCTATGTAGGCTGGGGAGGATTAAAAAATGTAACTGAAGAAGCCGCCAAAAGTCTTAATGTGGTTAATATTGCATTCGGTCACTGCGTTGACAGCGAGTTAAAATTCAACTGTGAGTGTGCAGGTGAAGTAAAGCGTCTTCATGAAATAAATCCAGATTTGCGTATATTGGTATCGGTAGGCGGCTGGGGTGCGGGCGGATTTTCTCCAATGGCGGCAACTGAGGAAAACAGACGTAAATTTGCGAGAACATCTAAGGAAGTTTTGCTTGAGGCAGGTCTTGATGGGGTAGATATCGACTGGGAATATCCATGTGACAATACTGCGGGAATTGAAGCTTCTCCTGATGATAAGGTTAATTTTACTCTAATGCTTCAGGCAGTGCGTGATGAACTTGATACAGTAAAAACACCTTCTGGAAAGCGTCCAATGCTTACAATAGCGGCAGGAGCAGGCGATTATTTCATAGAGGGAACGGAGATGGATAAAGTTGCGCAGATTCTCGATTATGTATCAATCATGACTTATGATATGCGAGGAAGCTGGGCATATGTCAGCGGTCATCATACAAATCTAATGAAACCGGAAAATGGAGATACCGACCCGGCAAGTGCTGAATATGCGGTTGAAATTTTCCATAAAGCAGGCGTTCCGCTAAATAAAATAGTAATCGGTTCGGCATTTTATTCAAGAAAATGGAATAATGTACCGAACAAAAATAATGGATATCTTCAGAAAAGTGAAACTACCGGAGGATATGGACCCG
>CALWTV010000141.1 GCA_944384555.1 uncultured Clostridia bacterium
TCTTGACCCTGTTATGCGTCAGCTTGTAAAGCGTCTCCTCGCCGAAGATGTTGCCGAACGTCAACTTACCCCGATAATCGCTTCACATAATCTGCGTGAGCTTGAGGATATCTGCGACCATATAGGTCTGCTTCACAGAGGCGGTATTTTATTTGACCGTGAAATTGACGATTTGAAGTTTAATATCCATAAGGTACAAGCTGTATTCACGCCGGAAACAGATGTATCAATATTCAGCGGCATTGACTTGGTTTCCGTTGACCGCAGAGGAAGTCTTTTCACCCTTGTTGCGCGTGGGACTGCTGATGATATAATCGCAAAAATAAAATCTTTGAAACCTACGTTCGTTGAAATTATACCGCTTACCCTTGAGGAAATTTTCATAAGTGAAATGGAGGACAGAGGATATGACTTCTCAAAAATCATCTTCTGAAACAAGACACAGTCATCTGAGCTTTTTTGACTTTGATTTATTTAAATTCAATATTCTTCGTGAGTGGCCGCAGTTTCTGTTATACATGATACTGTTCCTGCTTTTCACGGTAGTTTTTGTTATTTTAGTAATACAGAACCTTAATATTAATTATGATACATCAAAAAGGTATTATTTAATAGGGTTCACATATAATGTTGGAGTAATATCAGTAGTTTTAAGTTGTTTTATTGCTATTTTTGCCGGCTGTTCATCAATGAAATACCTGAACTCAAAAGTCGGCATTAACTTTTACCACAGTCTTCCGGTTCGCCGAGAATCGTTGTATATTATAAATTTTTTATCAAAATTCATTTATTTTATAATCGCAATGTTCTCAAATATCGCGGTAAGTGAACTTATTCTTATTTCAAAGCTTGAATTCAGTTCCGATGCACTGACAACTTTGATTAATTATATCGGCACATCAATAATATTGTATCTCTTATTTTATTTTATTACAATATTTGCGGGTACTCTTTCGGGAACCGGAGGTGTAAAATTTGTACTTACCGGAATAATCTTGTTTATATTGCCAGCAGTATATGCTTCCATTATTAACATGATAGGAAATAATGTATATTCACTTTGGGAAAGTTATTATATAAGTAATGACATATTAAAATATATATGCCCTCCATTATACATTTTTGAAATAGCAGACCGAAATTTTTTTGACATAACCGAGCTTATAGTTTATTTAGTATTAGCCATAGTATTTGCCGTATCATCTTTCATTCTCTATATAAAGAGAAAAAGTGAACTTTCTGAAACCCCAGTAATATATAAAGGTGCTGCCGCAATTTTAAAATACAGCCTTATGTTCGTGGCAACCTTTTTTACAGGATTGCTATTCAAATCACTTCAAGCTTCAAGTTCAAACGAATGGATGATTTTTGGATTTATCTGCGGCGCCGTACTTTCATTTATGCTCATAAATACTGTACTTAATAAATCAGCCCGTTCCATGTTCAAACGACCATACGGACTCGTTATTTTCGGTGCGGTATTTGCGGTTATATTTTCGGTATTATGGAATGATATGCTTGGATTTGAAACCAGAATACCGTCAGTTTCAGGTACTTCAAAAATTCAGATAAACATTAACGGAGCGGATATTGTTTTTGAAGACAGAACAACAATTCAGACATTACATTCCGGAATTACAAGATATCTTGAAGAACTTGAAGAAAGCAAGTCAAATTCAAATGGAACTACGCTAAGTTCAGAAACATATGAATACGCTGATATTTCTGAAACAGAATATATTCCATATGGTATTTATGATAATTCACTTAGATTAAATGTTGTTTTATTTTCAAAGCTGGGATTTCCATATGCAAAATCCATTGATATAAATAAAGACGAGTATATTGATATTCTCAAAGCAATTGCCGATAGTAATGAGTATAAAACTCAATATAGAGATTTCTTATCTACAACAGAATTAGACAGTATAAATATAGATATGGTTAATATATGTACGCCTTCGGAAAATATATATAATCCAGTTTACTTAAAAAGATTAGGAAATAATTTCATGCTTAATGATGAAAGTTATAATCTTTTGTTAGATAAAGCGAAGAGTTCTTTAGATTTTGACTCATATCAAAGACCAAATGTAGGACATATTTATACTCACTGTTTTGATAAAAGAAATTATTATACTATAAACTATCCGATATTTGCTGAAAATTCTGAATTATTTAAAGAATATAACAAAATGGTAAATGCATCTGAAAATTCAGTAAAAAACTTTATTTATACAGGTGACTTCTATCAGAAATTTTCCGAATATGTAGAATCTATTGAAGTAACCAACAATAAAAACACAAAAACATATTCTGATAAAGAATCAATCATCGAAATATTGAAATCATCGGCATATATAGGCGATAAATATACATTAAATGATCTGACGGTTGAAGACTCTCGATATATGATAAAAATCAATCTGACACCAAGCAGCAGTGATTTTATTAATGAAACTGGGGATAATATAATGTATACTCAGTTTTTATACACGAAAGTACCTGAATTTATAAAAAACGATATTAAATAATTAATATAGCTTTTGTTTAAGGCGGGCGGTACATCTATACTTCCCGCTTTATTTTATCTTAAACAAAGTTTAATCTCATTCAACAATAACCAATTTATAGCATAATTTAACCAAAGAAAAAAATCTAAAAAAAAATAAAAAAAATTGAAAAAAGGAGATGACAAAAGAAAATTTATGTGGTATTATATATAAGCACTCGGGAGGAACACCAAAGAGCAAAAACAAAGAAGCTTAAAGGTTAAATCCATTGAGTATAAATTAAAAATTAAAGATGATTCATTAGCTCAGAAGGTAGAGCACTTGACTTTTAATCAAGGTGTCCGGAGTTCGACTCTCCGATGAGTCACCAAATAGGGATCTCAATAGAGGTTTCTATTTTTTTTTGTTTTTTATTCTAAAGAATCAAATCTATTTTCTGCTTTGTAAATTAAAAATACTGCCGTCAGCAAATAATCGTTATAATTAAATGATTATCTGTTACGGCAGTTTTAATATTTTTATTTAAATTTAGATTTTTGAAAGTCCCTGCTCGATATCAGCAATTATATCGTCAACATCTTCTATTCCCACAGAAAAACGAACTAAATCAGGCTTTACTCCGCAGGCTTCAAGCTGTTCATCAGTCATTTGACGGTGCGTAGTGCTTGCCGGATGAAGTAAGCTTGTACGCGCGTCCGCAACATGCGTTACAATAGCCGCAAGCTTAAGGCTGTCCATGAATTTAGTAGCCGCTTCCCTGCCACCGACTATTCCAAAAGAAATTACACCGCAGCTTCCGTTCGGCAGATATTTTTGTGCAAGCTCATAATAGGGACTGCTCTTTAATCCGGGATAATTTACCCATGAAATTTTATCACAGCTTTCAAGATATTCCGCAACTTTTTGAGCGTTCTCACAATGACGCTTTACACGCAGTGCAAGTGTTTCAAGTCCAGTATTAAGCAAAAATGCATTTTGAGGGGACTGCATGGAACCGAGGTCTCTCATAAGCTGAGCTGTGGCTTTGGTTATATACGCTTTTTTTCCGAAAGCCTCTGTATATGTCACGCCGTGATATGATTCGTCAGGTTCACATAATCCGGGATATTTTTCGGGATAT
>CALWTV010000142.1 GCA_944384555.1 uncultured Clostridia bacterium
TCCCGGTTTGCGTGGTGCTTTTGTTTGCTTATAAATATAATTTGTATTGCATGGAATTTATATAATAGAATTTATAAAATTTTTTTGAAGCTTAAAAAAAATATACGAAATGGTGAAAATTAAAGTGCATATAAAAATGAAATATGTTTCAGATAAATTGCGTGATATTATCGAAAAAATCAAATCGCCCACCGTGCTTGATATTGATAAAATCATAATTGCGAGTGTGGAATTTTTCATTCTGACAATTGATTTTGCGTACTGCTTTTCAGTCATTTTTTCAGGTGAAATACATAAATTGAAAAGTCCTCCTGCAAGCAGTGATGCCGGAAGAAATATCGAGATATATGGTATGGCTATATAAAATATTCGGGAGCTTTCATTATTTAGAGTTGCTCCTGTGAAAAAAAGACCAAATATCATAAATATGATAACTGCCGACACGATTTTATATCTGGTATATTTGCCGTGTTCAAATGATATAGAATAATACTTTCCAATATATATGAAACATTTTTTTGTTTTTCCTTTTTTATCTTTATCGGAAATATTGACTTCTTTATAATCCGACAAAAATTTTTTGTATGCCATAAAAAAATCCCTTAACTTTAAATTTTATTATTATTAAAGTATGGGGATTTATATATTTTTATACAATTTTTATCGAAAGATTTACCTCATATGGACATCAAGCTGATTGTAGGGAATTTCGATACCGTTTTTATCAAATTCTCTTTTTACCTGTTCGATTATATCGAAATTGACAGTCCAATAATCATCAGTGTTTGTCCACACGCGCATAATAAATTCAACACAGCTGCTAGCATGATTTGACATATATACAACCGGAGCAGGTTCTTTATGAACAAGTGAGTGATTTTCCGCTGTTTCAAGCAGTACCTTTTTTACTAAATCAATATCGCTGTCGTATGATACGCCGAAAGTAAAATCAACTCGCCTCACTGAATTTGCAGAGTAATTTATCATGTCGGAATTTGCAAGACTGCCGTTAGGTATAACTACCTTTTTGTTATCCGGAGTAATCATTGTGGTGTAAAACATGCCTATATCTATAACAGTGCCTGATTTATCCCCCGCAGCGACATAATCACCAATAGAAAAAGGCTTGAACATCATGATAATGAATCCGCCGGCAATGTTTGAAAGCCCTCCCTGAAGGGCAAGACCTAAAGCGAGTCCCGCTGAACCGAGTACCGCAACTACTGAAGTCATTGGCACGCCGATAACCGCAGCGACAGATACAATTACAATAATTTTCAGTAAAATCGATATAAAATTTTTTGAAAAATTCTGAACGGTATTGTCGAGTTTATGATACCATGGGGATTTTGCCATTGATTTTACAATGATATTCGTAATTTTAAACCCTATAATTAAAATAAGAATTGCACCGATAATCTTTAAACATCCATTTATAATACTTTCAGAAAGAAACTTTGACAGAGATTGAAGTGCTTCTTCCATTTAAATCCTCCTTGAAATTTTATATTTGTAAACATTATAACACACCCGCCGCAATTTTTAAAGATATGATTACGGCGAGTGTGATTTTTATGCTTTATTTTTTGCCTCTTAAATCGACACGTCTGATTTTTCCGCTGATTGTCTTAGGCAGTTCGTCTAAAAATTCAACTATTCTCGGATATTTGTAAGGAGCGGTATGCTCTTTTACATAAGTCTGAATTTCCTTTTTGAGCTCATCTGTTCCGACGGTACCCTTTGTGAGAACAATGCTTGCCTTTACAATCTGACCGCGGATTTCGTCGGGTACGGGAGTTACCGCACATTCGAGGACATAGGGAAGCTCCATTATAACGCTCTCGATTTCAAACGGTCCGATACGGTATCCTGATGATTTTATAAGGTCATCTATACGTCCGACATACCAGAAGTAACCGTCCTCATCGCGCCAAGCGGTATCGCCTGTGTGATACATTCCGTCATGCCAAGCCTTTTTAGTATTTTCCTCATCTCTGAAATATCCGGCAAAAAGACCGAACGGAATATTTTTGTCAGTGCGTACCACAACTTCACCAGTTTCACCTACTCCGACAGATTTACCATCGGGGTCAACTATATCAACATCATACATAGGGTTAGGCTTACCCATTGAACCCGGTTTTGGTTCAGTACCGACAGGATTGTATACAGTAAGTGTAGTTTCAGTTTGACCGAATCCTTCCATAAGCTTAAGTCCGGTTGCCTTTTTGAACTGCTCAAATACTTCTGGATTTAATGCTTCACCTGCAACAGTCGCATGTTTGATTGATGACAGGTCATATTTTGATAAATCTTCTTTTATAAAGAAACGATACATTGTAGGCGGAGCGCAGAATGAGGTTATATTATATTTTGCGAACATTGGCAGGATATCATGCGCGTTGAACTTATCAAAATCATAGGTAAATACTGCCGCTTCACAAAGCCATTGACCGTATAATTTACCCCATAATGCCTTACCCCAGCCGGTATCAGATATGGTGAAATGAATTCCATCTGAGCGAACCTCATGCCAGTATCTTGCAGTTACATAGTGACCGAGCGCATAAGTGTTTCTGTGAGCAACTATTTTTGGATATCCGGTTGTGCCGGAGGAGAAGAACATAAGGTTTATATCATCGCCGCCGGAGTAATCATCACCTTCGGGACGGTCAAATTTATCAGAATAATTTACATATTCCGCATTGAAATCATGCCAGCCTTCTCTTTTTCCGCCGACCATAATTTTAAGCTCAACCTCAGGGCACTGAGCCGCCGCAAGGTCTGCCTGATGAGCGGTATCGCCGTCGGCAGTGCATACGATTGCCTTTACGCCTGCGGCATTAAATCTGTATGTGAAATCATGCTCTACAAGCAGATTTGTCGCAGGAATAACAACGGCGCCGATTTTATGAAGGGCGAGAATTGTAAACCAGAACTGATAATGGCGCTTTAAAACTACCATTACACGGTCACCTTTTTTTATTCCGAGCGACTTGAAATAGTTCGCGGTCATTGCGGAATAGCGTTTCATATCTCCGAAAGTGAAACGGTTTTCCTTGAAATCATTGCTTACATGGAGCATAGCGAGCTTATCGGGATATTTATCGGCGATTGCGTCAACGGTATCGAATGCGAAATTATATTTTTCACAATTTTTAAATTTTATATCGCATGGGATATTGTTTTCGTCAACATAGCAGTCGATATATTTTGATATAAGGGTATCATTGAATCGGGTGTCAATATGTACGCCTTTTTTGTTATCAGTTTCGATTGGTGTCAAGTCGGGGATTTCAGGATATTCATATGCCGCACCGCCGTCAGAGATTATCATAGCGAGAAATTCGCAGTCGCCTTCATAAGCTATCATACCATGAGGTGTGGTACTGTCATAATATATTGAATCACCTTCTGATAAGATTTCGGTGTGTCCGTCTACTACGGTTTTGAGCTTTCCTTTAAGAATAATATCAAATTCCTGTCCCTTATGGCTGGATAACTTAATCGGTGCATCTGCCTCAGCCGGATTGTATTTTGCGATTACGCGGAACGGCTCAGCTTTTTTGTCGCGGAATAGGGGGGCGAGATTATTATATGAAAATCCTTTTCTGCGGGCGATGGGGAGACCTTTTCCATTTCGATTTACGCAATATGTGGAAAGGGTAGGGCTTGTTCCGGCGAGCAGGTCGGTAACATCAATATTAAATCTTTTTGCACAACTATAAATAAAGGTGAATGTAAAGTCGGATTTTCCGGCTTCAAAATCAAGATAGGCGTCTTTTGTGACTCCGGTATATTTGACCATTTCATCAACGGAAATACCGAGCACTTCGCGCAGTTCGCGTATACGGGAAGCGACTTCAAATAATGTCTGTTCCATTTTCACGTTCTCCTTTTCGATTATAAATTATTTTTATCAATATATAAAATTAATATTTAATCATATGATTGTAAAATATTGATTGAATTTATGCAGTAATTTAAGAATCAAATTAAAAATCATATGATTTAGAGATAACGGGATAAAAACAAACAAAAAATCCCGCCTCACATAGAAATATGAGACGAGATTGAATAAATCCCGCGGTACCACTCAAATTGCGCTTACTATTAAAAATAAACGCCGCTCATCAGACTCAAATAAAGTCCTGCACATATTACGTTGTGCGTTACGTAATGCCTTACCGCTCTTTTTAAAGTAAAGAGAATCGGGCATTCGACTCAGAAGTGATAGATCATATGGAAAAAATTAATTCTGTCTGCTCACACCAACCGCAGACTCTCTGACGCATAAATTTGCACGAATTAATTATCCGACCGTCTTCGTCACAGTCTTTAATTAACTTATTCTGTTTTTATGATATTTATTATAGCACATTTTTCTATCAAGTCAATAGTCAAAAATCACAAAATTAAATTCATGAGAAGTAAAAAAATTATAGAGAGTGAATTTATTTATTCCACAGGCTTGTCTGAAAACATGACGGTAACTGCCAGTCCGGTGTCACATTCAGAGTGTCTGAAATCCGCAGAGGAGCTTATCATTGAGGTGTCATCAGAACCTAACTTTGTCCATAAAGTTATTTCTTTATCGGTTTCGATTTTTGTTTTATTGGAGAGCCTTGTTCCGGTTATGGCATTTGACTTTTCAAAATCAACGGTGCTTTCGTAACTTGATTTAGTGTGACCGTTTTCATCAATTTCAAAAATATCGTATGAAGCATCATTTATACGGATAGCCAGACGTCCCGAATTTGAATCGGTATTTCCGTAAATTTTGCCGATACTCTGCCATGTATTATTTTCATACATCCAAAGTTCAACTGATATTGACTTTATTGTTTCGTCAATATTATAGTCGAAAAATGCCATTTCGTCATCAATAAGGTTTAATATCTGATTTGTTTCGTCTGAGAATTCGCTCGGCTTTATCGTCATACTGTCATCTTCAAGGTAATTATTTCCCGTACATGAGGATAGAATTAATAAAATAATTGCTAAAATTACGGGATAAAAGTATTTTTTCATCAGTTGTTATCCTCCTTAACGTTATTTATTATATTTGATTAATCTAAAAAAGTCAATATTTTAAGAGGAAAATTGTTTTATATTTAATGGTTGATAAAATTTTAAGAGTGCTGTATAATACATATGTAATTATGATGAATTTAAAAGAAAAATGATGAGAGGGGGAGTTTTAATTGAAGCATATTATATCAAATATAAGTTTTATGGTACGTCAAAGTTGGAATGCCGACCATTCATTTATATTTGTAAGCTTTTTTATCTATGCGCTGAGAATGCTTTCGCCACTGTCAATGGTAATCGGTTTGAAAATGATTTTTGATTCGCTTGCGGAAAGCAAAGATTTCAGTCAAATAATCATAGTTGTTATATTGTACTGTTCATTGAATATTGTAAAAGGTGTGGCAGACGCATGGTATAACAACCGCTATATGCCTGTGGTTAATGTGAAAATTTCGGAATATCTTGACGTTCGCTTGATGAAAAAAACCACTGCGCTTGATTTGAATTCATTTGACGATGCCGAATTTTTCAACAAATATATGCGTGCTAAAAACGAAATAACTTCGCGTGCCGTTGGAGTTGTCACCACAATCTGCGATACCGTAGGCTGCGCGATATCAATTTCCGCACTTTCTGCGATTATTGTTGCAACTGAACCTATTCTTCTGTTTTTTATTGCGGGCGGTGTTGCGGTTTCGTTTGCGGTTGATACGATACGCTCAAAGCTTTACTATAAATATGATATGGAAACAACTAAAGTAAACAGGCGCATAGATTATATAAGACGTATTTTTTATGAGCCTCAGTATCTTACGGAGCTTCGCCTTTTCGATATAAAAAATCTTGGTATAAAGAAATACGGAATTTATGCAGATGAACTTAAAAAAATGCTCAAACGACAGGGAAAAGTCAAATCTGCGCTTGCAAGCTTGATAGTATTTATTGAACAAGGCATTTTTACCGGATTTTCGCTTTTGTTTTTAGGTTGGAGAGTTTGGAAAGGTTCACTTGGTATAGGTGATTTTTCTGCGATGTTTTCAGCGATATTCAGTTTCGGCGGTGAACTTTACGCTTTTGTAAGCAAATTCCCTGAACTTTACCGTCACAGTCTGTTTATTGACAATCTGCGCGATGTAATGACTGAATGCGGCGATATCGAGTACGGTGGAAATATTGAGCTTGACCTTAACAAGCCTCATTCAATCGAGTTCAAAGACGTTTCATTCTCATATAAAAACGGTGTCCGTGTGCTTGATAAAATAAACA
>CALWTV010000143.1 GCA_944384555.1 uncultured Clostridia bacterium
GATCTCGCAAAAGTTCTCGCACGTGATGACGTTGAAGCGGTTGTATGCGATACCGCTACTACAAAGCACAAAGATGTACTTGTTGCGGCTGCTAACGCGAAAAAACATATATTCACTGAAAAAGCACTTGCTCCAACAGTAGCTGAATGCAAGGAAGTTGCTGACGCTGTTGAAAAGAATGGTGTTACATTTGTTATTTCATTCCCGCAAAGAGGTAGAAGCACCGTTAAATTTGCTAAAAAAATGATTGATGACGGTATGTTTGGTCAAATTACATATATCCGTTACAGAGACGCTCATAACGGAGTAAGCGGTCACTGGCTCCCTGACTATTGGTTTGAAGAAAAAGACGCTGCCGGCGGTTCAATGATGGATTTAGGTTGCCACCCCATGTATCTTATGGCTTATCTTGGCGGAAAACCAAAGAGAATTACCGCTTTGTTCAATGCGCCTCTCGGAACAAGAGTTGACGAAAACGCAGTAGCTACAATTGAATTTGAAAATGGTGCTTTAGGTGTTGCAGAAACCGCATTTATCGCATACAATTCTCCTCAAACTCTTGAAATTTATGGTACTGAAGGTTCTCTTATCGCTCATGGCGATGATGTTAAATTCTCGTCAGCAAAGCTTAACGGAATTAAAAACGGCTTCTTCCAGCCCGACCTTCCCGCTCCCAATCCTTCTCCTCTTATGCAGTTTGTTGACGCATGCATAAACGGAACAGGCTCTCCTGCAAATCTCGGTATGGCTGACGCTATCGCGCTTACCGAACTTCTTGAAAATTCTTATATTGCAGACAAAACAGATACTATTGTAAAGTTTTAATTTTCGATAAATAAATTGTACGGAACAGATTTCTTGCTTTAATTGCGATTTCTGTTCCGTTTTTTTAATTAATCAAAGAAAAAAAATACCGAATCAACTAAAAAGCTAATTCGGCACTTTTCAATTTTTAATGTTACGAAACTTAAATTACTTCTGTTCCTTAACCTTTGTAGCCTTACCGATTCTGTCACGCAGATAGTAAAGCTTTGCACGTCTTACTTTACCGTATCTGATAACTTCAATATTAGCTACATGGGGAGAGTGAAGCGGGAATGTTTTTTCAACTCCGCATCCGTAAGCTACACGTCTTACGGTAAATGTTTCTGAAATACCGCCGCCGTTCTTTGCGATAACGGTTCCTTCAAACATCTGAATTCTTTCACGAGAACCTTCTTTGATAAGGTTGTGAACTCTGACTGTGTCACCTATGTTAAATGAGGGCACGTCTTTCTTTAACTGCTCGCTTGTAAAAGCTCCGATTTTATCCATAATATCGGTACCTCCATAAATCTTAGAACATTCGTGCCGAGCATGGCAGAGGACTATTCCGTTTTTATTTGCGCCCGTATTTTCCGAACGCATAAATCTTTTAAATTATACCACATTCTCTTTTGAAACTCAATAGTTTGAGAAAAAATATTATTAATTTTCTGTAAATTTATGAATTATTTAATCATATCATAGAATTTGTTTATTTCATCTTTATTTTCGAATTTTGCATGAGCCAATTCTTGTGAGTAGTTGTCACCTATACTTTCATCATTCAGCATTTTTACGATAGACTCATACAATCCATCTACCCCAATTTCACATATCATGCCAAATCTTCCTCTGTCAAGCTGTTCTGACGCAGAAAGATAATTACAGGCGATAATCGGTTTATACATGATTTTAGCTTCTTCAACTGATATAGGTTTTCCCTCGTATCTTGCCGGCTGAATATAAATATCACAGTCACGCAGATATGGGTACGGATTTGTTGTAGTTCCAAGCAGAATCAGCATATCGGCAACCCCCTCAGACATTGCCGCTTCTATAAGCGTATCAATATCACTGCGTTCACCTGTGCCTAAAATATACCATCTCACGAAATATCCATTATCACGGAGCCTTTTTAATACAGGAACTATAAAATCAAAACCTTTTTGTTCGCATATGCGCATAACAGAAAGCAAGCGCTTTCCTGTATAAGTATGGTCCTTGAACGATTCACCTTGAAGCGCCATATCCCATATCAATTTAGGGTCAGTTATATTTTCCATCATTACGCATTTATCAGCGATTTCCGGAAGTTTTTTCTTAAGTGCGTTATCAACCGTCGATGACACAGTGACAATTTTATCACATTGTTTAAAATATGGCAGATATGTTGCATCATCACGAGGTGGATTTGCGTAATCAAAATGCAACCACGCAATTTTTTTAGCCGCATTTACTTTATCAACCATGTAAAACATCGTTTTATCTCCCCAATATGCAGCGGCAACATCATATTCCCCATCAAGGCGGGGTATTTTTTTCATCATTTTGAGCCATAATTTCATTGCATACTCACCATGACGCGACGGCGACAATTTCATTTTTACAAAATACGGGAAAATTTCAAAAAGCACAAACGGATTTTTTTTAACAAAACAATTGAAAATCGTCTTTGCGGCATTGGAACCGTTTAAAGTAAACATCTCACCGTAAGCCGGCATTTCAATTACATTTATTTGTTTGGGAATCATTTCATAAAGCGCACCCTCTTTTTTAGCTAAAAGCAGTGTAACATCAAATTTTTCATAATCAAGCTGAGAGGCAAACGAAAGAAACGATTTTTCCGTTCCTGCGCTGTTCATTACTATCCCACATATAAGAAGCTTTATCTTTTTATTATCCTTATCCATATCGAACCTCATTTGCGTAATTTATCATAATATTTATATTATATCAACATATTAGCTTTCAGTCAAACAATAAATTTCTTAAAATAAATATAATATTTAACCGTTGCCGTTACATGCAAAATATGATATAATCATTGTATTATTTATAATTTTTACGAAAGAGATGATAGTTTTGAAATATCTTATTTTAATTCCGGACGGAATGGCTGACCGTAAAATTCCGCTCCTTGAAAATAAAACTCCTATGGAAGCCGCAGACAAGCCTGTAATGGATACTCTTGCATCAAAGTCAATCTGTGGAACAGTCCTCAATGTACCTCAGGGTATGGTTCCAGAAAGCGATACCGCAAATCTTGCTATTTTATCATATAATCCCCGCATATATTCAAAAGGACGTTCTCCTCTCGAAGCTGTAAGTATGGGACTTGCTCTTGAACCTGAAGATACTGCTCTCCGCTGCAATCTCGTAACTTTAAGCGAAGATGAAGACTACGATAATAAAACAATAATCGACCATAGCTCCGACGAAATAACTACCGCTGAAGCTGATGTACTCGTCAATGCGTTAAACGAACATTTTGCGAATGCTGAACGTCATTTATATACCGGCGTAAGTTACCGCCACTGCCTTATTTGGAAAAATGCTGACGAAAAATATGAATTTATGCGTCCACACGATATACTTGGAAAGGTAATCGGAGAGTATCTACCAAAAAAAGATGAAGCGGGTAAAAAATTCTATGATTTTATGCGTGAAAGCTATGATGTGCTCAACCATCACCCGATAAATGAAGAAAGAAGAAAACGCGGACTCAGACCGGCAAATTCCGCTTGGCTTTGGAGTCCAGGACGCAAGCCATCTCTTCCAATATTCAAAGAAAAATGGGGGCTTGACGCTTCAATTATATCTGCCGTTGATTTAATCAAAGGTATAGGCAAATGCGCTGCTATGAATGTAATCGAAGTAGAGGGAGCAACCGGCAATATTCACACCAATTATAAAGGCAAGGCTGATGCCGCAATAGACGCTTTCAAAAATGGAAGCGAACTTGTATATATTCATATTGAAGCGCCTGACGAATGCGGTCACAGAGGAGAAGCAGAAAATAAAGTTAAGTCAATCGAACTTATTGATAAACTTGTTTTGAAACCGGTAAGTGAATATTTATCCTCTTGCGGTGATGACTATAAAATTATGGTACTTCCTGACCACCCGACACCTGTTGAAATCAGAACTCATTCCTCAGAACCTGTTCCTTTCTTCATTTATTCAAATAAAAACAATGTAGACGGAGTTCAAAAATTCGATGAAGCGTCATGCGAAACGAAAAATTTCTACATTGATGACGGAAGCAATCTTATGAAATATTTTATTTTAGGAGAGCTTTAATTTTATGGAAGAAAAAAACAACGAAATAAAAGAAACTGAAAATGATAACGTAAAAGAACCGCTTGTACGCAGAGCCATAGGTGAAATTATAGACTGGGCTGAAATTTTTGTAGTTGCCGCAGCAAGTGTAATTCTGATATTCACTTTTATCGCTCGGCTTACAATAGTAAACGGTCCGTCAATGGAAGATACTCTTCATTCAAATGATTTTCTTATAGTATCTGACATGTTCTATAAACTTGAGCCGGGTGATATTGTGGTATGCCACGATATTTCAACTGGATATGCTGACCCGATTGTAAAGCGTGTCATAGCAGTAGGCGGTCAAACTGTTGATATAGATTTTGACACATGGACAGTTACCGTTGACGGTGAGGTTATCGACGAACCGTATGCAAAATTTACAACTGATCAAATTGTGACATCAAATCTCACATACCCATTTTATGTTGAAGAAGGCTCGATTTTTGTAATGGGCGACAACCGAAATCACAGTGCAGACAGCCGTGACCGCGCAATAGGCGCAATTGACGAGCGCTCTGTTGTCGGAAAAGCAGTTGTAAGAATACTTCCCTTTGACAGATTCACAATTTTTGATTGATTCAATAAAAGTTAAGTTTAGTTAAAAAAATAATTTTTTAAGGATAAAAAAATGCCGACTGATATAATTCAATGGTTTCCGGGACATATGGCGAAAACCCGCCGTATGATTACCGAAAACTTAAAACTTGTCGATATTGTAATAGAACTGCGTGATGCCCGTATTCCATACAGTTCTCAAAATCCCGAAATCGCAAAATTAATCGGTGATAAACCGCGTATAACTTTTTTAAACAAATCCTCGCTCGCTGACCCAGCAGTCACGAAAATTTGGGTAAAATATATCTCTGAAAACGGAGGCTCGGCTCTTCCGATTGACTGCATTACCGGCGAGGGATTTAACCTTGTCGCTTCAAATATAAACCGTGTGCTTGAAGATAAAATCAAGCGCTATTCAGAAAAAGGTATGGCTGGACGTAAGCTTAAAGCCATGATTGTAGGTATACCGAATGTCGGAAAATCATCATTAATTAACCGCATGAGCGGCTCAAAACGCGCAAAAGTCGAAAACCGTCCCGGTGTTACCCTTACAAAACAATGGGTTACAACCGATATCGGAATTGATTTGCTTGATATGCCCGGAGTGTTATGGCCTAAATTTGAAGACCGCAGAGTCGGGGAAAATCTCGCAATGACAGGCGCAATTAAAGACGATGTATTTGAAATAGAAACCGTATCCGTTGCACTCTGCGGCAGACTGCGTGAACTTTATCCGGAACTGCTCAAAGCGCGGTACAAGCTCGATGATATTTCAGATTTGACTGACGGTGAATTATTTGAGACAATTGGGCGCAAACGCGGATTTTTGATTTCCGGCGGCGAGGTTAATTATGAGCGCACTGCAAATATGCTCCTTGATGAATTCCGTGCCGCAAAAATCGGAAAAATTACTCTCGAAACTCCCGACAGTATAATGACAGCCGAGTCTGAAATTTCTGAAAACGGTATAACCTTTTAATTAGTAATAATAAATAATCAAAACATAAGAAAGCGATTCTTCAAATGCTTGATTATAATTTCAACAGTAAATTTAATGATAACGGATACAGTATAATCTGCGGAGTTGACGAAGCCGGCCGCGGTCCGCTTGCAGGTCCCGTTATCGCCGCGGCTGTTATTCTCCCCGAAGGCTGCATAATTGAAGGGCTTGACGATTCTAAAAAAATATCTCCTAAAAAACGTGAAAAACTTTACGATGATATTATATCAAAAGCAGTATCATGGTCAGCGGCACAGGCGTCTGTTGAAGAAATAGAGGAAATAAATATCCTCAATGCCGCCATGCTCGCCATGAAAAGAGCCGTTGATTCACTTTCTGTAAAGCCAGACCTCGCTTTGATTGACGGAAATATCTCAAGAGGAATGCCGATTGATTCGGTTACAGTAGTAAAAGGAGATTCCATTGTTCCCTGTATCGCTGCCGCTTCTATAATCGCAAAAGTAACACGTGACCGCCTGTGTCTTGAACTCGATGCTCAATACCCTGAGTACAATTTTAAAAAGCATAAAGGCTACCCCACAAAGGAACACCGTGAACTGTTGATTAAATATGGAGCGTCTCCAGTTCACCGCAAGAGTTTTTTAAAATTTATGTACAAAGATAATAAGGATTAAAATTGCTATATGCCACCTAACAAATCTCAAAAAAGCATTGAGCTTGGCATATGGGGAGAGGACAAGGCCTGCGAGTATCTCGAAAAACAAGGATATACTATAATTGAACGCAATGCTCATGTATCTCAGTATGAAATTGACATAATCGCCGTAAAGGATTCGTATATTTTATTTGTAGAAGTAAAAACCCGTACATACAACGAATATTACCGCAAGGTTTATGGCAAACCGTCAAAAGCTATAAATTATAAAAAAATCGAAAATTTATATGAAGCCGCGTCGATGTATATACAAAGCGGTCGCGGTGATTATGACAAATCAGTTGTCGTACAGCCATGTATAGACGCTATCGAAATAAGCGTATCCGAAAATGACGGAGTGCGTAATATAGTAGAATTTATTCACACCCCAAATATATTACGATACAGAAAGACAGGGCAATATTATGAGGATTATTGATTTACATTGTGATACCCCTTCCGCTGTCTTCAATACAAAATGTGATATTGAAGATAATTCACTGCATATATCATTAGAAAAAGCAAAATCATTTAAGCCATATATCCAAGTTGCGGCAATATGGAGTGACTGCAATTATAATGATAATGACGCATACGAGCGTTTTCATCTTATCTATTCGGATTTTACCGAAAAATGTGCAAGTTCCGGTATTAAAATTTGCACATCTGCCGCAGATGTCGAAAAAGTTACATCAAATAATGAAACCGGTGTTATTTTAGCAGTTGAAGATGCAAGAATCGCCGGAGGAAATATTGATGTTATCGATGAACTGTACAATCTTGGTGTAAGATTTCTTACGATGACATGGAGCGATAATTCATGTATTGGAGGCGCATTCAACACAGAAAACGGACTCACTGATTTTGGGCGCAATGTGCTCTCTAAATGCTTTGAACTTGGCATTATTCCCGATATATCCCACGCTTCAAAACAACTTTCTCATGAAGTTATATCTATGGGCGAAAAAGCTGGAAAACCGGTTGTGGCAACTCATTCAAATTCATATACAATTTGCCCATTAACTCGAAACCTGACAGATGATGAATTTGTTAGATTAAGAGATATGAATTCTATTGTTGGAATAAGTATGGCGATTCAGCATATACGCACTGATTATGAAACTGCCGGATGCAAAATTAGTGATATCATTTCACACATAAATCACTACATATCACTTGGCGGGGAAGATACTGTTTGTCTAGGCTGTGATTTTGATGGTATCGGAAAAGCTCCTGACGGTATTG
>CALWTV010000144.1 GCA_944384555.1 uncultured Clostridia bacterium
GTTGACGGCGCTCCCGCTGCAAGATTCTTAAATGAACTCTGCCGCGCGCTTGAGAAATTCAGCCTTTTGCTCGCAAAATAATTTGCGGAATTTGTGCTTCCGCACCGAGCATTACCACCCCCAATTAAACAGAAAGGATTCATATTATAAAATATGGAACGCTATGATGTTATCATAATAGGCGGCGGACCTGCCGGATACAATGCCGCTGAACGTGCCGCTCACGCCAAAATGAAAACGCTCTTAATTGAAGAACGTGCTCTCGGCGGCGTATGCCTAAATGAAGGCTGCATACCTACAAAAACTCTGCTCTATTCAGCTAAAATATATGATTATTCAAAACACGGCGCGGATTACGGTGTAAAATTCAACGGCGCGTCGATTGACCATAATTTTGTAGTTACCAGAAAAAATAAAGTTGTAAATACTCTTGTAACAGGTATCGCAGGTACAATGAAGCGTGCCGGCGTAACTGTTGTAAACGCATCGGCTCAGATTGCCGGAAAAACTTCCGAAGGTTTTGTTGTTAAGACTGCCGATATGGAATTTGTTGGCGCACAGCTCTTAATCTGTACCGGTTCAGAAGCGGTTGTTCCGCCGATTACCGGTCTGAGAGAATCAGTTGCAAGCGGTTTTGCAAAAACTAACCGCGAAATTCTCGATATGCGTGAAATTCCGAAAAAGCTCGCAGTTATCGGCGGCGGCGTTATCGGTCTTGAAATGGCGTCTTACTTCAATTCTGTGGGCAGTGATGTTACCGTTATTGAAATGATGCCTAAAATCGCTGGCTATACCGACGCTGAAATATCAAAGATATTACAGAAAAATTATGAAAAACGCGGCGTAAAGTTCATGCTCAACACTAAAGTTACCGCAGTTCAGAACAACTGCGTTGAGTATGAGGCAGACGGTAAAGCCGGAAAAGTTGATTGTGACTGTGTGCTTGTTTCAGTAGGCAGACGCGCGAGAACCGCAGGCATCGGTCTTGAATCAATCGGCGTTTTATGCGAACGCGGTGCGATTGTAACAGATGAATACGGCAGAACCTCAGTTCCCGGCGTTTGGGCAGCAGGCGACGTAAACGGCAAATCAATGCTCGCTCATACCGCTTACCGTGAAGGTGAAGTATGCGTAAATAACATGAACGGCGGACATGACAGAATTGATTACCGCTCAATTCCTTCCGTTATATATACAAATCCCGAAGTTGCCTCAGTCGGCGAAACCGAGGACAGCGCAAAAGCCGCAGGGCTTGACGTTATCTGCGAAAAGCTTACTCTCCGTTACAGCGGAAGATATATCGCAGAAAATGAAGGCGGCGATGGAATTGTAAAAATTGTAGTCGGACGCAAGCATAAAAACATTCTCGGTGTTCACATGATAGGAAATTATTCATCAGAAATAATCTATGGTGCGGCTATGATGGTTGCACGCGAAATGAGAGTAAACGATATGAAGAAAATCGTTTTCCCGCATCCGTCTGTATGTGAAGTTATCCGTGAAGGTATCTTTATGATAGACTAAATAATCAATATTTTTGATTGATTTGCGATTAAAATAATTAAAGATAATTAAAATATACATATCTAAATTTTATAAGGAGTGATTTACCATGCCAAAGAGTCAGTATGTTGACCCTAATAAAGTTTTTGAACCCGGTTATATTAAATTCACCGATATTCCGGTAAATCAATACAACCTCACTTTAGCGGAAGAAAAGAAAATCTACACAAAAGATGATTTTCTCCGTATCTACCGCGATATGAGAATTATCCGCGAATTTGAAACCATGCTCAATGAAATCAAAACAAAGAGCGTATATAATGGCGTTGAATACAATAACCCCGGTCCTGCTCACCTTTCTCTCGGTCAGGAAGCGTCTGCCGTAGGTCAGGCTTATCATCTCGATATCAACGACTTCACTTTCGGTTCCCACAGAAGCCACGGTGAAATTTTAGCAAAAGGTCTTTCCTCAATCAACAAACTTGAAGATTCCGAACTCTATGATATAATGAAGGAATTCCTCGGCGGAAATATCCTCAGCGTTGTTGAAGGTAAAGAAGAAATTCCCGGCAACGTAAAGGAACTCGCTATCGACTTCCTGCTTTACGGCGCTCTCGCTGAAATTTTTGCACGTACTACCGGCTTTAACCGCGGTCTCGGCGGCTCAATGCACGCTTTCTTTATTCCGTTCGGTATTTTCCCCAACAATGCGATTGTTGGTGGTGCAGCTCCGGTTGCTCTCGGTGCGGCTATATACAAACGCTCCAATAAGAAAAAAGGTATCGTTGTCGCTAACTTCGGTGACGGTGCGTGCGGACGCGGTCCTGTTCTTGAAGCTCTCAACATGGCTTCCATGGATCAGATTAAGGAATTATGGGACAAAGACGGCGTAAACGGTGCCGGCGGTCTCCCGATTCTCTTTAACGTATTTAACAACTTCTACGGCATGGGCGGTCAGACTGCCGGTGAAACAATGGGTTACGGCATGGTTGCAAGAATAGGCGCCGGCGTAAATCCCGACCAGATGCATTCCGAACGTGTAAACGGCTACAATCCGCTTGCAGTTATCGACGCAACTTACCGCAAGAAAGAATTGCTTGTAGGCGGCTTCGGTCCCGCTATGCTCGACGTTGTTACTTATCGTACAACAGGTCACTCACCTTCTGACTCATCAACTTATCGTACAGCTGAGGAAATCGAGGCTTGGAAAGCAAAAGACCCGATTGCAGCATACAGAAAGAAAATGGTTGAAGGCGGCGTAGCTTCTGATGAAGAATTTGCAGCTATTGATGAAGTAATTATCCGCAGAATGACAAAGATTTGCAAGCTCGCTACTGACGATTCTGTTTCTCCGAGAATGGATATGGTTGCAAATCCCGATGCGATTTCTGGAATCATGTTCTCAAATCAGAAAATCAAGTCAATGGATACCACTCGCGAACCCGAAGTTCTCATACCCAAGGAAGAAAATCCGCGTGTTAAATCTCTTGCCACAAAAGTAAGAACCGCAACAGATGAAAATGGAAAGCCTGTTCCGAAAGCAAAGGTATTCGGTCTGCGCGACGGTTTATTTGAGGCAATTCTCGATAAATTCTATGAAGACCCCACTCTTATCGCATACGGTGAAGATAACCGTGACTGGGGCGGAGCTTATGCCGTTTACCGCGGACTTACCGAAGCTCTTCCTTATCACAGATTCTTCAATGCTCCTATTTCCGAAGCCGCTATCGTCGGCAGTGCCGTAGGATATGCTATGTGCGGCGGACGCGCGATTGTTGAGCTTATGTACGCTGACTTTATCGGCTGTGCAGGTGACGAAATATTCAACCAGCTCTCAAAATGGCAGTCAATGAGCGCCGGCATTTTAAAGATGCCTATCATTCTCCGTGTATCTCTTGGTTCAAAATATGGTGCACAGCATTCTCAGGACTGGACTGCTCTTACAGCTCATATCCCGGGACTTAAAGTTGTATTTCCTGCTTCTCCGTATGACGCAAAGGGTCTTATGAATGAAGCTCTCAATGGTACTGACCCTGTTATCTTCTTTGAAAGCCAGAGAATTTACGATGTAGGTGAACAGTTCCATGAAGGCGGCGTTCCTACCGATTACTATGAAGTTAAGATTGGTGACCCCGATGTCAAAGTTGTGGGAAGCGATATCACAATTCTTACAATCGGTGCGGTTCTCTACCGTGCGCTCGACGCGGCTAAGAAGCTCAAGGAATACGGAATTTCTGCTGAAATAATCGATGCTCGTTCAATAGTTCCTTTCGATTACACCAAGGTTATTGAATCAGTTAAGAAAACCGGTAAGATTTTAATTGTAGGCGATGCCTGCACAAGAAACTCCGTAATGCGCGATATGGCAGCAACTATTACCGAGCTTGCGTTTGATTATCTTGATGCTCCGCCTGTTGTATTCGGTTCACGCAACTGGATTACTCCCGCATACGAGCTTGAAAAATTCTTCTTCCCGCAGGCTGACGGTATAATCGATGTTATCTCTGAAAAAATTATGCCTATCCCCGGACACGTTACAACAGTAAATGAAACTCCTGTTGAAATGATAGACCGCGCAAAGAAAGGCGTATAATATCTAAAAAACAATTTAAGATATTAAAAATTAAATAAAATAAAACCCGAGAAAGGAATACACGTTTTTCTCGGGTTATTTTTTAATCTACAATAAAAATAAACGGTGCAATTTTTTTGAATTACACCGTTCTTAAACTAACTTTATTTAGAAATTTGTTTTTTCTTCTTTTTTGGTTTCGTTGCAGAAAAACCCATTTTACCTATACGCTTTCCCAAAGTGTAATACTCGCTGTGAGCGTACGCAAGCAAATCAGCCCGTTCCATACAGAGCTTGCCCTGCTTATTTACAAGTCGGTCATCTACATTCACCGCAACTATATCGGCAATAAACATATCATGCGTTTCCATTTGGATAACTTTTGTGACACGGCATTCGAGATTTATAGGGCATTCCTCGATTAACGGACACGATACCTTTGAGGCTTTCGCTTTTGTAAATTCGCATTTATCAAATTTATTTACCTTGGCTCCAGTATAAATTCCGCAGTAATCAACTTTTCTTACAAGCTCCGCAGTCGGCAAGTTTATCACAAATTCTCCGCTTTCCTTTATCAGATTGTATGAATGGCGGCGCGGTCTTACGGAAATATATGTTTTAGGAGGAATCGTGTTTATAATTCCCGTCCATGCCACTGTCATTATATTTGCGTTTTCAAAATCACCACAGCTTACCAGAGTCGGCGGAACAGGTGCGAGCAGAGTTCCTCCGTTCCAAACAATTTTTGACATTTATTTCTCCTGAGATTAAAGAATCAGACTAATTTTATCAATATGTAAGATTATTTTCAACCGCATATTTAGCAAGTCTGAAGAAATTATATGGGTCAAGCAATTCAAAATTTGCCTCCGGACGTGCTTTTTTAAGCTCAGTTAGAATTTTATCATGATGTGACGGTGAAGTAAGTATTGTACGGAATATATGGAAACGCTTATTTGCGGGGCTTTTATCGATAAATGCGAGCGCGTCTGCTACTGCTTTTTCAACAGATGAGCTTTCGGCACAGATATCAGCGGTATGCGGCATAAATACCGTTCCGTCAACAACCTTTGTCGGCTGTCCATATCCGTTGTATCCTACACCCCAGTCGGCAAATTTTGCGATATCGTGCATCTGATTTTCCGTTGTCGGATACACACCGTTTATTACAAATCCGATACAGTGATTATCGAACTTATTAAAGTAGTATTTATTGTGTTCAACATATGCGTCAGCTCCGCTCGGCAAATCGGAATGAATTCTCGGGGGATACAGCAAATACGGATTATTATATCCTGCTCCGCTGTCACCGGCTTCAAAATAGTCATTATCGGTGTAATTTTCATATATAAAATCAAATGCCTGCGGGATTCGGTCGGATAAATTTTGATTGAAGCACCACATAAGCGGATTTTTACCAAGCGCCTCATCTTTATACCATTTCGGAATAAAACGGCATGTCCATGCGGCGGCATCATAATCGCCTACATAAAACAGTATGTATGTTTTATTCGGGTCATATTCAACTTCCGGTTTCGGCGCGGGATTTTTATATTTTTCTTTAAGCGGATAGTGAGTAAATACGGAAGCGTTTGCAAGTCCGCAGTAACCGTAAGCGTCCGCGTCCTTTATACAGTTATACGCAGATAAAATTTCCGTAAAGCGCCATTCAGCATCTACTCCGCCATGCTTTCCCTTACCGCCGAAATCGGTATATTTCTGCTGCCACGGATTAAATCCACAGATAGTAATCATCTTTTTGCCGTCAGTACGCTTGTATTGTCTTAATAGTATCTCTTTCATTGTTGCAAGGTCAGTTCCGAGCGGCTGAGTTTTATCATCACACGGAAGTTCATCATCGTATGATGATACATCAAAAATAAACGCGCGCTTTGAAATAGCGTAATCATGATTGTATACAAATGCGTTTCCGAGGTCGGGATAATAAAGCCGATCTTCTGCCCAGCTTGCCGCGTCAAGATTATAGAAAAGCAGATATGGGTTTGTTCGGTCAAGGTATGTCTCAAGCGCCCAAATATATGCGTCGCATTTAGCGGAACCGGTAGATTTACGGTTTGTTCCGTCGATTATTCCACATCCGGTAAATTTACCGTGAAGGTCAAGTTTTACTTCTGCGCCGGTTTTATTGATTACACGGCACGCAATACCATTATTATCATCAGTATATCGAATCGGAAGTACATCTTCAACGCCGCAGGCCGTAGAAGCAACATTCATAGTTGCGGGAACATCTGAATCCCAAAGCGCAATTCCGCACCTGCGTATCTCGTCTGAAAATGTATCAAGGAATTCATCAAAAGTCGAGATTTCAATGGTTTCTCTGCCGTTCAGTATTTTTCCCTCTCCCGACATATATTCAAGCCAGAAATAATCTGACTCCTGCCAAAGCAGATAAATAAGAGGTATTTCACGGTTTAAAACGCCCTGAAGTGCAACGGTAAATTTCATTGCGTCATACTGCAATACAGTATCATCACTGAATTCTTTTAAATATACTTCCGGCTTTATCAAATACAATTTATTCATAAAATAAATCTCCTGCTAAATTCTGATTAAAAATCTGAATGAAATATCATCATCATACCACATCGGGAAATTCGTACCCCAAACATTATTATGAAGATTAAATGATACGCCCAAACTCAAATCCGGCTTATCATTATTAAAGTCAAGCAAAGACGGCTTTCCGAAAGCGACTAATGCACAGTCAAGCGCTTCAATTGAAAACATTCCGTTAAACACACCAAAATCAGTACCGTGAAGATGGCAGTTTCCGTTTTCCACAACTGACATTGGATTTATCAGTTCACCTATTTTAGAAACGCGCCAATCATCAGAGGAAGAGATTATCGGATTAAATCCAAACCATGACGCCTCAGCAAGTCGGTTTGCAGGCTTATTTTTCCATTCAAGTGTACATAAAACTGCGTCTGTTCCGAACTCATATGTAACCGAGATTTTTTCAGGAGCTCCGTATTTTTCAAATGAATCTCCTTCCGGCTCAAGTTCCGCTTTTACTATATTTTCAAATCTCTGTACATTTACAATTTTAGTACCATACGATTTATGACAGTCAATCGCCTTATCACAGCCCAGTTTCTGAAAATCCTCAAGCGCCCA
>CALWTV010000145.1 GCA_944384555.1 uncultured Clostridia bacterium
CAGAGGCTTATAGATGACCTTGCTGACCTTGATTTCATCGAACGTGTAAAGACTCAGGAGATAAACTGGATAGGCAGAAGCGAAGGCGCAGAGGTTAATTTTAAGTCCACAAAAGGCGATATTATTACAGTATATACTACACGTCCTGATACATTATTCGGAGCTACATACATGGTTATGGCTCCTGAACATGCGCTCATAGATAGTTGGAAAGATTCAATTTCAAATTTTGATGAAGTTTTGAAATACCGCTCTGAAGCTGCAAAAAAATCAGATTTTGAAAGAACTGAAATTGTTAAAGATAAGACTGGTGTAAAACTTGATGGTGTTGCCGCTGTAAATCCTGTAAACGGCAAAGAAATTCCGATTTTTATTTCTGATTACGTACTTGCCACATATGGTACTGGAGCGATTATGGCGGTTCCTGCGCATGATACTCGTGACTGGGAATTTGCTAAAAAATTTGACCTCCCAATTATTGAAGTTGTAGCCGGAGGAAATGTTCAGGAAGAAGCATTTACTGATGTTGAAACCGGTATTATGTGCAATTCTGATTTCTTAAACGGTCTTGAAGTTGCAGACGCTAAAAATAAGATAATTGAATGGCTCACGGAAAAGGGAATAGGTACTAAAAAAGTTAACTTCAAATTGCGTGACTGGGTATTTTCACGTCAGCGTTACTGGGGCGAACCGGTTCCTATGGTATACTGTGAAAAATGTGGCTGGGTTCCGCTTCCTGAAGACCAACTTCCGCTTTTGCTTCCCGATGTAAGCGATTATGAGCCTACCGATACTGGCGAATCTCCGCTTTCAAAAATTACTGATTGGGTAAATACAACATGTCCTCACTGCGGTGGACCTGCTAAACGCGAAACAGATACTATGCCTAACTGGGCAGGTTCATCTTGGTATTTCCTCCGCTATTGTGATCCGCACTGCAAGGACGCTCTCGCGTCAAAAGAAGCACTCGATTATTGGATGCCCGTAGACTGGTATAACGGCGGTATGGAACATGTAACACTTCATTTGCTTTATTCTCGTTTCTGGGCTAAATTCTTATATGATATAGGTGTTCTTTCCTGCAAAGAGCCTTATTTAAAACGTACTGCTCATGGTATGATTCTCGGTGAAAACGGTGAGAAAATGTCAAAATCACGCGGAAATGTAATTAATCCCGATGAAATTGTAGGTCAGTACGGTGCTGATACGCTCAGACTTTATGAGATGTTTATCGGTGATTTTGAGAAATCTGCTCCTTGGTCTCCATCAAGTATACGCGGATGTAAGCGTTTCCTTGATAGAGTAGCGTCACTTGCGGAAATTGCATCAGGCAGCGGCGTAACTCCTGAACTTGAATCATCATTCCACAAGACAATTAAAAAGGTTACTGCCGATATCGATGACATGAAATTCAATACGGCTGTAGCGGCTATGATGGCACTTATCAATGAAATTTATGAAGTCGGTCATCTTACAATTGATGAGCTTTCAACGTTCATTACAATTCTCTGTCCGTTTGCTCCGCATCTTTGCGAACAGATGTGGTCTGACCTTGGTCATGATAATCTCTTGTCTCTTGCACAGTGGCCTGAATATGACGAGAGTAAGACAATTGAAAATACTATCGAAATTGCAGTTCAGATAAATGGTAAATTAAAATCTACTATAAAAATTTCCGCTGAATCCTCTAAAGAAGAAGCGTTAGCAGCTGCAAAGGCAGACGAAAAAATTGTTTCTGCAACAGAAGGCAAAAACATTGTCAAAGAAATATATGTTCCAGGTAAAATTATTAATATAGTAGTAAAATAGTCTTGACATATGGCCTAAAATGCGATATAATATTATAGAGATAAATTAAGTCTCCTTGCACGGTGCGGAGGGAGGGATATGAATGGCAGAAATCAGAGTTAAGGAAAACGAAACACTCGACAGCGCTCTTCGTCGTTTTAAGCGTCAGTGCGCAAGATCCGGCGTTTTAACCGAGCTTCGCAAAAGAGAACATTATGAGAAGCCGAGTGTAAAAAGAAAGAAAAAATCTGAAGCAGCAAGAAAGCGCAAGTATAAATAATCAATATTTGCATATAAATTGTTCTTCGATCAGGGTGGATTATATTTCACCCTGTCTTTTTTTATTTTTATAAAAAAAGAGGAAGCTTTGCTTCCTCTTAATATATTTATAAATTTATTCAATTACTGGTATGCGCTTGATTGCAGGGTCTGTGAATATATCGTATTCATCAAAACTGCTTGTGCTAAATTCAGATACAACCGCACCTTCATCACCAGAAGTAAACCAATGCTTTGTATTAGGAGCAATTGTGTACTGCTGACCGGGAAGAAGCTTTATTTCGTGAAATACCGTATATGTATCTCTGTGAAATTCAGGCGGTTGTGCTTCGGGATTTTTAGTTGGTTCGCCTTCTACATAAAGATATGCGCATCCATAACGACATCTGAAAGTTTCCTGTTTTCCTGAATAATCTCCGAATGGTGCATGAGTATGTTCAGGGCAGGTCTGATGAGGGAAGAGCACCATTTCTTTTGCGCAGTAACGGTCACAGTTTACATAAACAACTATTTCAAGACCGGCACTTTCAAGATTTCCTAAACCGAAATCCGCAACTTCAAGATTTTCAATTTCGTCATTTGTCAAAATTATATTTGCTTTTTTATAATATTCAATAGCTCTTTTTTTGGCGTTTTCGTACGTTGTTCTGTCCATTTTATTTTCCTCTTTTATATTATTTTTGTTATGCAATTGCATAAATTTATTTTTATCATATTATGCATATGCCTAATATATCAAAACTTATATTTTGTCTTTATTTTTTTTCATGAAATCAAGAATTTCCGCCATTGATTTAATTCCTGTAGACGCACCAATTTCCATTATACAGTGAGTTCCAACCGCATTTGCAAATTTTGCACTTTCGATATAATCCCAGCCGTTTGCAAGACCTGCTAAGAATCCGGCACAGAATGAATCTCCCGCACCTGTTGTATCAACAGGTTTTATAAATCTGTATGTAGGAAGTATAACTCTTTCTTTTCCGTTTTCGCATATTAAAGCTCCGTCTGCTCCAAGCTTGATTATAACATTTTTTGCACCCAGTTCAAATAACTTATCGGCAATTAAATTAGGTTCAGATTCACCTGTAAGTTTTGCAGCTTCTTCAACGCTCGGCATAAATAAATCAAGATGAGGAAGAGTATCTTTTAATTTAGGCAACCATATATCATCAAAATCCCATGCGGTATCAAGAACGGTATATTTTCCGGCTTTTCTTGCTGACTCCATAAATTCAGCGCAAGGTTTACCGTCAAATGATGAGAGAAGCATGGCCCCTGCAACAAAAACTATATCGGCTTCATTGACTAATTCCTGGGAAATGTCATCTTTGACAAATGCCGCAGCTGAACCGGGATTGTATAAAAAGCAACGCTCACCTGAACTTGATACGCACACAATTGAAACGGTAGTATCAACATCTCCTACTACTATTCCTCGTGTATCTACACCATTTTCTGCGGCTGTCTTTTTTACAAAATCTCCAAATGTATCTTTTCCAACTTTGCATGAAAGCATTACGGGAACACCGATTTTTGCTAAATCAATTGCGGCGTTGCTGGCACATCCTCCAACAAGTACTTTAACTCCATCAACAGCTCTAAGTGTACCTGGTTTCGGAATGTCGTTTACTGGTGTAACGATAACATCCGTTGTGACACTTCCGATACATAATACTTTTTTCATTTTATATCTCCTTTTAATAAATTTTTTATTTTTAATAATAAAATCTGATTTAAAATATATTTTGCAATTGACTAAATAGATGATTTTTGCAATTGACTAAAATATTTATTTAAATAATGATTTTTTAATATTTACTAATTTCTAATAATATGATATAATAAAAAAATAATACATTAAATTAAGGATGGCGATGAAAACATGAAAGCTAAGCAAATTTTTTTATGGATATTGGTAATTTTGTGGATGACATTGATTTTTTGTTTTTCATCGCAAAATTCAGATGAATCCGCAGAATTAAGCGGTGGATTTATTACAACTTTCTTCAGCACTTTTATGGATAATTTTGACAATCTAAGTTCTGATGAAAAAAATGATATTATTGAAAGTATGCAATTTTTTACAAGAAAATCCGCTCATGCGTTTGTATATATGGTTCTTGCCTTTCTATCTTCCACAGCACTATATTCTCATAAGCTCAAAATTAAGTTAGTTGTTCCCATAGCGTTTGGAATTACTGTAATATATGCAATAACTGATGAAATTCATCAATTATTTGTTCCCGGAAGAGCAGGCAGAATATCTGACGTAATTATAGATAGTACCGGCGGTTTAATAGGATTAGGAGTGTTTGTTTTGTTATTAATGTTAATTCGTCACATTAAAAAAATGAGAAAATAACATTTTTCATTATAAACAGTATATATTTTTTCATTCCACATGTCAAGTATATATTTTGTTATTTTAAAATTTTTCAATTTATTTTATTATTTTTTTATAAAAGTATAATTTAAATGACATAAACAGTAAATATTTTTGAGTGATTAAAACTTAAAAAAGAATAAAAAAATAGCTGCTTGATAAAATTCAAGCAGCCGACACGCGAAAAGCATAATGAGGAATTAAACAACGCGTGTAATTTTTCCGGAACGAAGGCAACGGGAGCACACGCTTACTGTTTTATGTGTACCGTCTATTACAGCCTTGACCTTTCTGATATTGGGTTTCCAGGTTCTATTTGTTTTACGGTTTGAGTGAGAAACGTTCTGACCGAATACAACGCCCTTTCCGCAGATACAGCACTTTGCCATTTGCTTAACACCTCCATCTATATATAAGAAATTTTTAACTGTCTCCAAAAAATCCGAAATAAATTCCGCATAAATCCGAATTTTTAATCTTAAAACTGACTTTCATTACAAAATAAATAAATTAATAAAAATCAACGTTTATTATTATACCACATATATTATTGAATTGCAATAGCAAAATTGAAGATTTTTTGATGTTTTTCTTATAGTCTAAATATCATAATATATAATTATATAATATAGAAGCAATAAAAATTTTCATTCGACAATAGCTAGAAATATTTGAAGATTAGTATATGTATGCTAGGATATTTTTTCAAAAATACTTGATTTATTATATAATACGGTGTATAATATCAATATACTTGTACTGACGCCGAAGGTTTAACTGAGGTGAAAGGCAAACGCTGAATGTAATACGAAATTTAACGGCTATCAATTTTATAATACCGTAATTATAACTATATTTACAGCTATGCCTTTTTGTGCATGGCTGTTTTTGTTTTTTAGGAGATAAATTTATATGGAAACAAGAGTTGCATTAATCGGAATTGTGGTAAGTGATATCAATTCTGTTGAAAAATTGAACGCACTACTCCACGAATACAGTGAATATATTATTGGCAGAATGGGAATCCCATATAAAAAAGAAGGAGTATCAATTATAAGTATTGCGATTGATGCGCCGCAGGATAAAATAAGCGCATTATCCGGAAAGCTCGGAGCATTAAAAGGGATTAATTCAAAAACAATAACTCCTAAAATTGAGCGTGGAGAAAATTAAGGATATTTTATGCATGAAATAATAAAAAAACTCTCGGCAGGTGTTCCGCTTAACATTGATGAATTTAAAAAAATTGTTGAGAATGAAAATAGTTCTTTTAAAGCGGAAATTACCGACATGGCAGTAAAGCAAAGAAAAAATATTTATGGAAACAAGATATATATAAGAGGACTTATAGAAATCTCAAGTTTTTGTAAAAATGACTGCTATTACTGCGGACTGCGACGTTCAAATCAAAACGCAGAAAGATACAGACTTACAAAAGAGGAAATTTTGGAATGCTGTAATCAAGGATATCAAAGTGGATTCCGTACGTTTGTTATGCAGGGCGGTGAAGATGCTTATTATACCGATGCACGAATGACGGATATAGTATCTGAAATAAAAAAGCAATATCCGGACTGTGCGGTAACATTGTCACTTGGGGAAAAATCATATGAGACATATAAAAAATATCGCGAAGCGGGGGCGGACAGATATTTATTACGTCACGAAACCGCAGACTGTGAACATTATTCAAAACTTCACCCGTCTGAAATGAAACTTTCTTCACGCAAGAAATGCCTTGAAGATTTGAAATCTCTCGGATTTCAGATTGGCGCAGGATTTATGGTAGGTTCACCGTATCAAACAACCGAAAATCTTGCAGAAGATCTTTTATATTTGCAGGAACTAAAACCTCATATGGTGGGAATAGGTCCGTTTATTCCGCATCACGATACGCCTTTTCGCGATATGCCGGCAGGAAATACAGAGCTTACGCTTTATCTTATATCGATAGTCAGACTGATTCTTCCTTACGCTTTAATTCCGGCGACAACTGCGCTTAGTACAGTTGATGAATACGGCAGGGAAAAAGGAATACTGGCTGGAGCAAATGTAATAATGCCAAATCTTTCACCGGTTTTACAGCGCAAAAAATACTTGCTTTATGATAATAAGGCGATAAGCGGTGCAGAAGCTGCGGAACAAATAGATATTCTCAAAGCAAAAATGAATAATATAGGCTATGAAATCGTAATTGACCGCGGAGATGCCGCAAATTTATAAATAATAAAATTAAAGAGTACTAATCTTGAAAGGAATAAAAATTATGTATAATCCCAAATCATCATTACCAGAAGAATTTATAAATGACGAAGAAATTCTTGATACACTCGAATATGCCGCGCAGAATAAATCAAATCGTGAGCTTATAGAATCACTTCTTCAGCGAGCTGAGGACTGCAAGGGCTTATCTCACCGTGAGGCGGCAGTACTTCTTGAATGCGACCTTCCAGATTTGAATGAAAAAATAAAAGACCTCGCAATGCGCATTAAAGAACGTTTCTATGGAAACAGAATAGTTATGTTTGCACCTCTTTATCTCTCAAATTACTGTGTTAACGGATGTGTATACTGTCCATATCATATGAAAAATAAACATATATGCCGCAAAAAGCTCACACAGGATGAGATACGCCGCGAGGTAATCGCACTTCAGGATATGGGACATAAACGTTTGGCTATTGAATCAGGTGAACATCCGACGATGAATCCTATTGAATATATTCTTGAAAGCATTGAAACGATATATTCAATAAAGCATAGGAATGGAGCAATACGCAGAGTAAATGTAAACATAGCGGCAACTACGGTTGAAAATTACAGAAAATTAAAAGAGGCTGGAATAGGAACATATATACTTTTCCAAGAAACATATCATAAGAAAACATATGAGCAGCTCCACCCGACAGGTCCCAAAAGCAATTATGATTATCATACTACCGCAATGGACAGGGCGATGGACGGAGGAATTGATGATGTAGGATTGGGCGTACTGTTCGGACTGAATCTATATAGATATGACTTTGTAGGACTTTTAATGCACGCAGAACATCTCGAAGCCGCAAAGGGAGTCGGTCCTCATACAATAAGCGTACCCAGAATCAGACATGCTGATGATATTAACGCCGATGATTTTGAAAATGCGATTTCCGATGAAATTTTCGCTAAAATTGTATCAGTTATAAGAATTGCAGTTCCATATACGGGAATGATTATATCAACGAGAGAATCTCAAAAGACACGTGAAAAAGTACTTGCGCTTGGAGTATCTCAAATAAGCGGAGGTTCAAAAACAAGTGTTGGCGGATATGCTGAACCGGAACTTGAAGAAGATAATTCCGCTCAATTCGATGTGAGTGATACAAGAACACTTGATGAAGTTGTAAACTGGCTGCTTAAGCTTGGATATATACCGAGTTTCTGTACTGCTTGTTACAGAGAAGGTCGTACGGGAGATAGATTTATGCAGCTTGTAAAGGCGGGGCAAATCGCAAATTGCTGTCAGCCTAACGCAATTATGACTCTAAAAGAATATCTTGAGGATTACGCAAGCGAGGATACAAAAATCAAAGGCGAGGCTGTAATAGCGAGAGAAATGGCAAAAATACCTAATCCTAAGGTAAAGGAAATTGCAGAGAAAAATTTGATTGATATAGTAAACGGCAAGAGAGATTTCAGATTTTAATAAGATTATAAATTTGCATAGTATTAAAAAAATTTATTGAAGATATAGATTTGTATTACACATTAATTTAAAGGAGAAGTATTAAAATTATGAGTTTACAGGACACACCGCGTGCAAACCGCCTTCATATAGGAATATTCGGAAAGCGCAACAGCGGCAAGTCAACTCTGCTAAACGCAATAACGAATCAGGATATAGCAGTAGTGTCTGATGTTGCCGGAACTACTACCGACCCGATTTATAAATCAATGGAACTCCACGGAATAGGCGCGGTTGAATTTATTGATACTGCGGGATTTGATGATGTAGGCGAACTCGGAGAAAAACGTGTGGAAAAAACTGAGCTTGCTGCTGAAAAAACCGATATTGCGCTTATGGTTTTTGCAGATATGCCAGATTTGGAACAGGAATGGATAGCAAAATTCAAAAAAGCCGGTACTCCGGTAATTTCAATCATAACAAAAACTGATATAATTGATAATGCGGATGAAATTGCCTCGGAAATAAAAAAACTTACCGGCGAAGATGCGGTATTATGGTCATTATCAAAATCTGAAGGTAAACAGAATATTGATAAAATACGAGAGGCAATAATGCGCAAATTGCCTGAAGATTTTAAATCGGTTTCACTTACCGGAGATTTGGTGCATGAAAATGATGTTGTAATGCTTGTAATGCCTCAGGATATTCAAGCGCCGAAAGGTCGTCTTATTTTGCCTCAAGTTCAGGTTATACGCGATTTGCTTGATAAAAAGTGTATTCCGATATGCTCAACGGCAGATAAAATTGATGAAACTCTAGCATCATTGAAAAATCCGCCGAAACTGATTATCACTGATTCGCAGGTTTTCAAAATCGTGTACGATAAAAAGCCTAAAGAAAGTTTGCTAACTTCATTTTCAGTGCTTATGGCAGCTAATAAGGGTGATATAAATGAATTTGTAAAAGGCGCTGCGGCAATTGACAAACTTACGGAAAATTCACATGTGCTTATTGCGGAAGCTTGTACTCATGTACCTCTGACCGAAGATATCGGCAGAGAGAAGATACCGAATATGTTGCGTAAAAAAGTAGGGCAATCACTTAATATAGATATTGTCAGCGGGGTTAATTTTCCTGATGACCTCTCTAAATATGATGTAATTATTCATTGCGGTGCATGTATGTTCAATCGTAAATATGTACTTTCTAGAATAGAACGCGCAAATGCTCAGAATGTGCCGATTACAAATTATGGTGTAGTAATTGCCCATATAAACGGTATTCTTGATAAAATCACATATTAAAATTTATTATAATAAAACCGCAGGTCGAGCTGATGTGTACTTGATCTGCGGCGTTTTTATAATTAAGTTCTATAAATTATTAATTATATGTGTCATTTTTACTTTTTGTTTACTATTTTAACTTGCTATTGAAATTTAAAGGCCTTTTTAAAAATAAATAAACACATTTACTGACTATTTTGCTGAAAAAACAGTGCATTTGCTCAAATTTATCTTTTTATGTTGAAATTTTTCCCTTTTAGTGATATCATATATATATATTGATATAGACATTTTTTATAAATTTATATTGAAATGGTGGTAAAATGGATAAGAGTGATTTATTGCGCAAATATTTTATGTCAGATAGCTTCAAGGAATATCAGTCAAAGCTGATAGATAATATTAGTGAAGGGAATGATTCGCTCGGTGTAATATCCGATTCCGCAGAGCGTTATATGTGCACGTATATCTCCGCGCTTTTGCTGAATGGTATGACTATAATTATATCTTCGGAGATAGACTTTTTGAAAAAACAAAGTGAACCACTTATTAATGATGGTGTTAAAATCGCTTATATAGACAGTAATGACAGTTTGATTGAATATATAAATGATACAGATACACATCTGAACGAGTATAAAATTATATGTATCAATCCGGAAACGGCGATTACAGTTCCATTTTTGATTAATGTGTTTGATGCCGATATTTCTCTCATAGCGGTTGATAATGCTGATGCGGTTTCTCAAAAAGGTGATTGTTTTAATCCGATTTATACTCATCTTCCAGAATTTATAGATAAAATTTCATCTCGTCCTGTTATATGTGCTTTCTGTGACCCGATAGAATCGAGTTATGATGTAAGAAATGATATTGTATCACTTCTGCTTAAAAGAAATCCTTCGGCTTTTGTACAGACAAATGATACCGTAAAAGAAGCTGAATGCCCAAAAACACTTAACAGAGAAAATCTTTATTATGCGGTATTAACTCCCGGAAATAAGCCTGAAACCTTAGTTCGGTATCTCAGAGTTCACGTTGAAGAATACGGTATAATATTCTGTGCGATACGCAAAACCGTAGACGAGTTATACGATAAGCTGATTAATTCCGGAATATCCGCATGTCGATATCACACGGGACTGTCTGATGAGGACCGCAATAAAAATATTCAGGACTTTTTAAGCGGTCATAAGCACATAATGCTTGCGACAAGTGCGATTATGTCGGCTGATGGTTTTTGTCCGGAATGTACAAAAGATGATATCGGATACATAATTCATTTTAATATGCCAAAAAGCCTCGAAGTTTACTATAATGAATCGGGACTTGCCGGAATTGGTGGAAATCGTGCAGAATGTATAATATATTACAGTGCACCGGATATAAATATAAACAGACGTTTAATTGAAAAAACATACGAAATAAACAAATCATTATCTGATGCTGATAAAGATATTGAATTTAAAAAATTAAGGGATATGAGCTCATACTGTACGTCAAACACATGTTTGAGAGCATATATGCTTAGATATTTTGGTGAAGATTATACCGCTGAAAAATTTGATGACTGCTCTGCATGTCTTGTGAATTATGAATTTGTCAATGTTACCGATATTGCAAAATCAATACTTAACTGTGTCCGTGAGTGCGGTCAAAAATACGGAATAAATTTGATTATTGAAACTTTGCGCGGCGGACGTTCAGAACGAATCCGTACTTTGAAACTCGATGAAATGAAAAATTATGGTATTCATTCCACGATAACAGCTCAAAGAATTCGCGCTGTATTGAATCATCTTGTACTTATAGGATGTCTTTCAATATCTGAAGAAGATCCGGTATTAAGACTTACTAAAAAAGCAGCTCCCGTAATGTTCGGCGGTGAACAGATAATGCTGAGAGTGGCAATGCAGCATAAACCGGAAACCGAATCCGCTCATATTGAACCCAGACCTATCCCAAAAGTACTTGAAAATGCTTCATCAGCGGAAACGTCTTTATTTAATTCACTGAGAACTATAAGAACTGATATTGCGAGAGTTGAAAAAATTCCGCCATATACTATTTTTGCGGATAAAACTTTAATAGATATGTGTCGCCGTCTTCCTGTTACAAGAGATGAAATGCTTGAAGTAATCGGGGTAGGTGAAATGAAATATAAAAAATATGGCGAAAAATTTATTTCCGCTATAAAGTCCTACATCGCAGAAAGAGGAATTAATTCTAAAACATAAAACAATTTTAAGGGGATTTTAAACCTGTTTTTCAAAATTTTATTTATTATATAAAATGTAAGTAAAAATATTTGTTAAAAAAATTTATATATGGATTTTTACTATTTACAATACACATAATACATGGTATAATATTAAACAATATAAATTTGTTTCCGCTCTTAGCTCAGCTGGATAGAGTACCGGATTCCGATTCCGATGGTCGCAGGTTCGAATCCTGTAGAGCGGGCCATTATATTGTATATATATATATTTAAGTAAGACGGATTGGCTATTTCGCACAATTCGTCTAATTCACTGACATTTGATGTATATTTTTTACATACAAGCTATATTTAATAAATTAATCTATTAAATACATTAAGATATAAATATTTATATATAGTATTTATTATGTTTTTATTTGTAATAGCTATTTAATTATACAAATTATTTCAAAAATAAAAAATATAATAATAAAAAAATTATTTTGAAAGAGAGAGTATAAATGTCAAAATTATCAGAGAAACTCAAGAATTTACGTATGTATAAAGATGTCTTGCCTTCACGTGTAGCATGGGAAATTGGGGTGGGGAGATCCATGATATTGCGGTATGAGAGCGGCGATAAAATTCCACCCGATGATAAACTCGAACTTTTAGCAAAATATTTTGGTGTTGATGTTGAATATCTTTTAAATGATGAGATAGATATTCGCTCAGAATAAATTTTTTTAAAGGAAAATCTATGATAATAATTTCATATTAAAAATCTGCCGATTGTTAAGAAAAATAACCGGCAGATTTTTTGTTTTTATGCTTTTTTTAAAAATTCAGGATTATAAACTGGCTGCGTAAACAGAGTTGCACCGTTTTCTCCCATAACCTCAACACGCGCATATTTTTCATCGTTTAGTTTAAATACAGCCTCTTCGCCATATGAAATTGATGATAATTTACCGCCATCAGTTATAAACTTATATGTAAATTTATTTATATATGTGTTTTTTGGATAAGCAGCTTTTACTGTAATTATATCGTCTTTTAAATCCAAATATTTTAAAATTAATCCAGTTGATGCGGTAAAGCAGCCGGAAGAAACAGCTCTTTTTATGCCATCGAAACTGCGCTCAGTTGAATAAATATAATTGCAGCTTCTTCCAGCGTCAGATATAGTATGAAAATCATCGTTTCCGAACCCGAAAACAAGTTTTCCTGAAGTCAGTAAATGATCCCACAAATCAGTTGCAAGTCCAGAACCGCTTAATCTATATATGAGCATATTTATAACTTCTATGCCAAGATAACCGGTTAATTTATCAACATCATCCCATTTCCAGTATTCCTTGCGAATCCAGTTAGGGTGACATAAGATTGTAAATCCGCCGTCCTCTAATGTTGCGTTTATCGCGTCTTGATGAGAAAGCTGATGAAGTGAGCGTTTAACCCCGATAGTAAGCATATGAGGGTCATTTGAATATTCAACGCCCTGTATCATAAAAAGCTTCCCATCTGTGTCATATGAAATCGTATCTGTATATAAGTCGTGATTTGAAATACATATGGCATTATATCCTAAAGTTTTGTATTCTTTTAGCACAATATCAATAGGATTTGCACCGCATGTATTGGGACCGGTACCAGCATGTGTATGGAAATTAGTTTTATACCATTCACCGCCGCTTAAATTTTCATAAGGATTTATGTACATATCTATTCTCCTTGAAATGTTAAAATAATTTCATCGTAATTATATCACTTTAAGAGAATTACGTCTATATTTTATATAAAATAAATAAAAAAATATTTGAGATTATTGTTAACTTGTGATTTTTGTTATTCACAAGAATAATTTGAAAAATATGAACAATAGAAAGTTATAACATAACTAGATTTTTATTTAGCTGGCTATTGATATTTTCATGAAAATTATATATAATAATATCATATTTTGAAGAAATAAAGGAGAACCGACTATGGAAAAGGTTTATACAGGTAAAACAAAAGATGTTTTTTCTCTTGACAACGGAAATTATTTATTAAAATTCAAAGATGACGTTACAGGTGAAAACGGCGTATTTGACCCCGGCGCAAATACAGTAGGTCTCAGCATTGACGGAATAGGTAAAGCTAATTTAAAGGTTTCAATTAAGTTTTTTGAAATTCTTCACAAAGAAGGCATAAAAACTCACTATATCAGCGCAAATCCTGAAACTGCTGAAATGGAAGTTATTCCGGCTAAACCTTTCGGAAAGGGCCTTGAAGTTATATGTAGAACCCGTGCAGTCGGAAGTTTCTTCAAGCGTTACGGTCAGTATATCGCAGAAGGTGCGCTACGACGTGGACG
>CALWTV010000146.1 GCA_944384555.1 uncultured Clostridia bacterium
ATAAGGGGGCGAAGGGGAGAAATATTAATTTTCTCTCCTTCTTTTAATTTATATGCTTTTTAATTCAATACAATTTTTAATATTTTTTCCGATAACAATAGCGGTATTTTTTATACTGCCGCATAAATTCAGAAAATATTTCCTCCTTGCTTCAAGCTGTTATTTCTATATGTCATTTATCCCCAAATACATATTTATTTTGCTTTATACAACCTTAGTAGATTATTCGGGAGCACGTATTATAGAATATTTTAGGTTAAAAAATTGTAAAGGATATGCTAAGTCGGCATTTATTATATCATTGGTTTTAAATGTAGGTCTTCTTGTATACTATAAATATCTTGGACTTATAGGTGATACAATAAATTTCTTCGGAATGGCATTGAATTTAAAAACAATAGTAATTCCAGAAATAGTACTGCCGATAGGAATATCATTCCATACATTCCAGAGTATGGGTTATTTAATTGACGTATATACAGGAAAAGAAAAAGCAGAGCCTAATTTTATAGATTTTTCGCTGTTCCTTATGTATTTTCCGCAGTTGGTTGCGGGACCGATTGAAAGAAGCCGCAATCTCTTTTCGCAGCTTAAAGCTGAGCATTATTTGTCATATGACAACGTATCCAAAGGCGGAAGGCTGATGCTGTGGGGAATGTTTAAAAAGGTAGTTGTAGCGGATAATTTGGCGATTATTGCAGATATGATTTTCGGAAATGTCAGCGGATATTCTGGAATGTATCTTATCGTAGGTATTTTATGTTTTACTGTTCAGATATACTGCGATTTTTCGGGATATTCTGACATAGCAATTGGAAGTGCAAAGGTGATGGATATAACTTTAATGAAAAACTTTGACACTCCTTATTTTTCATCGTCAGTGTCGGAATTTTGGAGAAGATGGCACATTTCGTTGTCTACATGGTTCAGAGATTATATATATATTCCTTTGGGAGGAAACCGAGTTTCATATCCAAAGTGGTGTTTCAATCAGCTTATAACCTTTGCGGTAAGCGGAATTTGGCATGGAGCTAATTTCACGTTTGCGGTATGGGGATTACTGAATGGAATATATATAATAATCGCACGCACTCTCGCTCCCATACGCAAAAAACTTGCGGAACTTACGCACCTTGATAAAATTCCGAAGATAACGAAAATATTTTGGATATTATTCACATTCGCTTTGATAGCGTTTACATGGATTTTCTTTAGAGCAGACAGTTTCTCTGACGCATTTTATATAATTTCAAATATGTTCGGTTCAAGTGTGGGAGACCTTTCAAAAATATCTGATTTCCGAAAATATATAGCAATAGGCTCGACAATATTGCTTTTTGTAATAGAATTCCTTATGAAAAAAGAGAAAATTACAGAGTGGTATGTAAAAGCACCATCAGCGGTACGTTTAATTTCATATGCGTGCATGGTATTTATAATTGTAGTATTTGGTGCATACGATAACAAATCATTCATTTATTTCCAGTTTTAAAGGGGAGGTATGTAAAAAATGACAAAATCAAAAATATTGCTCCCCGTTTTTATAAAGGGATTTATAGTTGTTGCTATAGCTTTTTTGATGGTATTTCTGATGAATATGGCAATGCAGAATTTTCTTGATGAAGAGCTTGCGCAGGTACAAATAGCGGCGGAAAAAGCTGCTGAGGCAGAGAAAGCTTTGCTTGAGGCTAACAGTGAGGAAGAAAAAGAGCGCCTTGAATTACAGGCAAGAATCTTGAAGCTTGAACAGGAAGAACAGTTTTATCAGCAGTATAAAAACCGTGAATCATATCATTATTACGGTCAATTTTATGAGATGTTTGAGAATGTTCATAATGCTGATGTTATTTTTCTTGGTACTTCCCATGCCTCTCATGGAGTAAACCCTAAATATATAGAAGAAGCAAACCCAGAGCATTCATTCTTTAATTTTGCGCTTAATGGTTCAAATCCGCAATATTACTCTGACTGGTATGAGATATTTAAAGAATCGGGATATCCGACACCTAAAACAATCATTTTCTGTGTAGACTGGTTTATGTGCGATGATGGGTGGCTTTGGAGAAGAATTGACTTTGATACAAGTCCGGATAAACCCGTTGATATAATGAGAAAAATCGAAAACAGCAAGAAAAGCAGTATTTCATCTAATTCGGAAACTGAAAATACAGCGGAAACTTCAGCGGAGAATGGAGATGCAGCTGTTGAAGATGTTCAGCCTAAGACAGAGGAGAAAAAAGTAAATTGGTGGGATGTTGATGAAATGACAACGTTAATATTTAATCAAATTCCGCTGATTTATTCACGTGACAGAATTCCGGAGATGATAAAATGGCTGTTTGGTCAGTATTCATTTGAAACTACTTTGGAAACTGAAGAGGATGAAAATGATACTGGCGAGGAAGAAGAGGAACTGAAATTGCCTGTGTATAAACATTCATATTTAGTTGACCCAATAGGAAATGTTACCAGCGATTATTATAAAGGTTTCATTCCGTGGGAAGCATGGTATGACGGTTCAAAAACAGTAGCCAAATCAAACGACAGCAAGATACAGTGGAAGACATTTGAGCAATTGATAAAACAGTTCCAAGCTGATGGAATTGAGGTTATATTTGTAGAGGTACCGGAATATCTTGATGGAAGAATAGAGAAGCAAATGGAGGAAAATAACGATAAAATCGAAGCATTTGCCAAGGAAAACGGTATTGAATTCTATAATTACAACGAAGAACTCGCATCTGAGATAAATGATGATTATACAAATTATTCTGACTGGGGACATCTTAATACTCAGGGAAGCACAGCATTTTCAAAATTGCTCGGAGAAGATTTAAAGGAAATTCTCAAATAAAAATCGCAGGGGACTTCAAAAATCCCCTGCAAATT
>CALWTV010000147.1 GCA_944384555.1 uncultured Clostridia bacterium
CTGAACGTCCTCAATCTGTTGCAGTAAGCGGAAATAATGAAAACACTAATACAGAATGGGAAACATTATTTACATATGAAGAATTTGCATCAGGTCTTATGATAAATGGCGTTACAGATGAGGCAATCGAAATGAAAACGCTTGAAATCCCTGTATCTTCTGACGGAAAAGCTATACTGGCTATCGGAGAGGGAGCTTTAAAAAACTGTGTAAATCTCGAATCGATTACTATTCCCTCAAGCATATTACAATTGTATGACGGTATATTCAATGGGTGTTCATCACTAAAGTCTGTATACTTAAAAGCGGAAAATCCAGAAAATATAAAAGTTGGTGACAAATTATTTGAGGGTGCACCGGACAATACGTTGATATATTTAAATGAGGAGCAGTATGGACTATTTATTTCAAATTATTTTTGGGCTAAATACACTTCCCGCATGACTGTATATTAATCATATATGTATTATTTCTCATACTTTCAATAAATATATAATTTTTAAAAATTCAAATTTTTTAATTAACTAAAATATCTTGATTTAATTTCCGGAATATGATATCATATATTATTATAGGTTAATTAATCAAGAGGTGACTTATGGTAAATATAGCTATACTTGGCTTTGGAATTGTCGGCGGGGGAGTAGCGGAAGTTTTGACACAAAATCCCGCCGCAGAAAAAGCCGCAGGTAAAAAAATAAATATAAAATATATTCTCGATAAGCGTGAATTCCCTGATAGCCCTTGGAATGACCGTGTCGTTCATGATATGGATATAATTTTAAATGACCCCGATGTTTCTATTGTTGCGGAAATGATGGGAGGTTCTCATCCTGCATATGAATTCACTGCTGCTTGTCTCAAAGCCGGAAAAAGTGTTGTAACTTCTAATAAAGAAGTCGTGGCAAATTTCGGAGCGGAATTGCTTGCACTCGCAGAAGAAAATAATGCAAGTTATTTGTTTGAAGCAAGCGTCGGAGGAGGAATACCGATAATCCGCCCGCTTAGAACTAGTCAGTCATGTGATGATATAGTTGAAATAGATGGTATATTAAACGGCACTACTAACTATATATTAACAAAAATGGGTTCTGACGGCGTTTCTTTTGACGATGCTCTCCAGGAAGCACGTAAACTCGGTTACGCTGAAGCTAATCCAAGCGCAGATGTAGACGGAATAGATACTCAGCGTAAAATATGTATTCTGTCAGCTATTGCTTTCGGCAAGCTTGTTCCTAAAAGTAAAATATATACCGAAACAATGCGAAATATAACTGTTTTTGATATGCAGGCTGCTAACAAGCTAGGCTATGCGGTTAAGCTTATCGGACGCGCCGTTAAAAATAATACAGGCGCGTATATATTTGTCGCACCTCATTTCGTTCCAAAAACAAATCCTCTCGCTTACATTTGTGATGTATATAATGGAATTATCGTAAAAAGCAATGTCACCGGAGAAGTTATGTATTACGGAAAAGGTGCCGGAAGATACCCCACAGCAGGTGCGGTTGTATCTGATATAGTTAATATTGCATCTGGTGCTGAGGCGGCAATTCCTGTACAAAAATGGAATTTATCTGAAAACGGTTTTATGTCTGATATTGAGACATATTCATGCAATCGTTATATTAAAATAAAAAATTCATTATATTTTTCTGATATATTCGGTGAGTGCGATTACAAAAAAACTCAGTCTGATGAAATAGAATTCATATCTCAGAAAATATCTGAGAGCGATTACAAAGCAAAAATCGAAAACTTAAAAAAAGCAGAGCCATCTGCTGAAATAATTTCGCATATTCGAGTATTATAATTTATAAAATATAATGATCAAATAAATTAAAAGGAGAATTTATGGAAAATATAATCGGCATCAGGGGAATTGAAAAAGACGATGACATAACGTTAGTTACATTAAAAAAATTGCCGGATAAACCTGGAATGGCCTATTTTGTTTTTGGTATGCTTGCTGATGAGGGAATTGACGTTGATATAATTCTTCAGTCAATATCCGAATCTCAGAAAAATGACATAGTATTTACAGTAAAAGATACAGACGCTGTGCATGTTGAAAAAGTTCTGAATCAAAAGTTAAGTGAAATTGGAGCGGAAAATTACTATATTGATAATGATGTGTCAAAAGTATCAGTATCCGGAATGGGAATGAAAGGTACTCCTGGAATAGCTGCAAAGGTGTTCTCTGCACTTTATGATGCCGGTATTGAAATAATGCATATATCGACAAGTGAAATTAAAATCTGCCTTTTACTTAGAACGAATTGTGCTGAGTCCGCATTAAAAGCTCTGTATGATAAATTCGATATAACATTATAAATTAAAAAGTGTATATTTAAAATTAAAAATTGAGCATATTTGAAAATATCTGACAGACTAAATATCTGCCTCATATTTCAGATATGCTCATAACTTTTTTAATTAAAAACTATATTATTAAATTATAGGTTAGGCTTTTTATAAGCTGTATTGTCAAACATGATTAAAAATCTCTTAAGACGTAGAGAATGAAATCAGTATAACATATCATTATTTTTTAAAAGAAGGGTCAGTTAATTTATCCCATGTTTCATACATTTTGTCAATATTTTCTATTTTAGCAGCTGGTCCATATTCACATTGTGCGATACAACCTCCGTTATCCCAAAGGTTATTGTAAACTGCCTTTACTGCATTTTCAACATCTTCGATTGTTCCATTAGGTAAAATTTTCTGTCGGCAAAGTTCACCCCAAAATGTGATTTTTCCTTTAAATGGAGCTAATTTCTCAGGTCCCATACAAAAAATTTGTGTATTAAGTGCATCAAGTCCAATTTCTATTAAATCCGGAATTATCTCTAAAGTGTACCCATCTGAATGCATAAAAATTTTCTTGCCATGCTTATGTGCTATATCAACATAATCTTTATACATTGGCTTAAAGATTTCGCACCAAAGGGCAGGATTTATTAACAGGCTTTTTTGTGTACCCCAGTCATCCATAAACTGCAAAGCGTCTACATCTGTTTCGGCCCATTTTGTCAAAAGTCTACAATAGAAATGATGCATTTTTTCAATAAAATCCATTAACCCCTTAGGTTGAACCATAAGGTCTACGTATAAGTTTTCTGTTCCTCTGATAAATTGAAGTTGTTCAAAAGGACGGGGACAGCAGCCTGCAATAATAAATTTATCTGTATCTTTGCAAGATTTATTTACAGCGTCAACATCAAAAGATAACCAATGTTCAGGAATAACAATTTTTGATGTGTCACTCCACTCTTCATCGTCCACGGAAACAATTGGTTCTTTTACTTCTCCGATGATACCTTTATGTATATTTGTAAATTTGCACCCCCAGGCATCAACACTTTCCCCAATATCACAAGGGTCACCTTTTTCTACTTTAGATGTTTCATTGTAAACTACATTTGGACCGGCAATGTCCCATGAATACTTGTTAATTAAGTATTTGAAACATTATCTAAAATAAGCAGTCTGTCTTTGTCAAGATTTAAAACACGATTTAAGCAGGAAATAAAAATTTCACCTCGCGAATATATAAACCTTGAAAAAATAAAAGTCGCTGAAAAAATGTTAAAGGATAGCAACTATACAATAACTGATATAGCCTTATCTTTATCATTTTCAACAAGTAATTATTTTGCTGTATTATTCAAACAGGTGACGGGTTTTACTCCTACTGAATACAGAATAAAAAGTCGTCATTGAATTTATGCTTGATAAAGTAACTGCCAAATAATCCATATTGACTATGGTTCAGAATATATTTCACTGATATTGCAGCGCACAATAACAACCTCACCGTTTTTTCCAGTGTAAAGAGGTGTACTTATATCGTCCACATATTCATAGCTTTCATTTATATTAGAGGGATATACCGTTATCGTTCCACTGTCATTCGTTACAATCGCGTAAAGCTCCTGCCCTTCAGCCATGACAATCGGTGCGTCCGATAGGAATGGATATGCTTTACCTGTTTCGCTGTTTTCAAGATAGGTGTATAAATCATCTTCCGTGCTTTGACTGTCTACATAGCCGATAAAGGCAACTCCGACTATACTATCGCTTTTACCGAGCATAACTCGCAGTTTCTCTAAATCGCTGTCAACCGTCTCTGTATCGTCCGATTCTACAACGGAAATGTCGCTTAGAATTTTGTTCAAATCAATATCCAATTTACCATCTTCTGATAATTCTATGCACCCGCTCAAAAAACATATAAGTAATATTGCTGTGCAAAATAGAATAGGTATTTTTTTCATATCTTATTTCTCCTCCATGCCTAAAAAATCGCAGTAAAAACAATAACGGCTGACACTAATTTCTAAAATAGTTCCATATGTAGCTATCTTTTCCTTCTTTTTATTTTTCATGAATATATGAGCTACAATTTCATAACAAGAAATCAAGTTTTACCATTGATTAAATCAAAATTATGTGATATAACTTACATAATTTTATAAATAAATAATTAGGGGTGGAACTCTACACTTCGTTGGCGCGCAGACAGAGTTCTTTCCGCAAGAAACATATTCTCGCAGAAATGGATACCCCTTTCAATTTCTCATAAGATGGCAAGAACCTATATCCTACTTGAAGTACTCTTGCGAATTCAATTATACAGACGATTTATTTTTTTGCCCCGTCAAAAACCTTAGAATTGATAGGTCAAATTAAAAAAAATATTATTTTTTCAGTTCTTTTGGGTGATTTTGATAGGAAAACAGATAGGTAGTCTGTGGTGGTGTCCCCACCGAGGAGGTTCTTATGAAAAAATTGCTATATTTATTTTTAATCGAGCTAATGTTATGTTTAGTTCTTGCCGGCTGTTCGGGTAAAACTATGCTTGACCCCGATGACCCTGTTACGCTTACTATTTGGCATGTGTACGGAAGTCAAACTTCATCGCCAATGAATGATATGATAGATGAATTCAACCGCACTTCTGGCAAAGATATGGGAATCTTTGTTAAAGTAGAGATGGTTACCGATTCTGATGAGATCGATAATGTATTGGCGGCAAATTTGAACGAAGAACCAGGTGCTTATGAGCTTCCTGACCTGTTCGTTGCCTATCCAAGAATTGTAGAAAAGTTTGGTGATGATGCCCTGCTGGATTTCAGTGTCCATTTTAGTAAAGAAGAATTGTCCGCTTATCGCAGCGACTTTCTCGCAGAGGGATATTTTGGAGAAAAGCTTTTTATGCTGCCTATTGCTAAATCCAGCGAATTGATTTTTGTCAACAAAACTATTTTCGACCGTTTTTCAACCGATACGGGTATTACGGCAGATTGTTTTAATCATGTAGAAACTTTAATGGCTGCTTGCAATGCTTATTACGATTGGTCGCAAGGACAGACGATGTTCCAGATCGATGATTTTTACCATTATTTTCTTGCAAATATGACTGGACTTAACAGCGAATTTGTAATAGACGGCAAAATCAATTTTGACAGCGATGCCTTTGAGAGGGTCTTTACTCCCATAGCCGAAGCAGCTATCTACGGTAGTCTTTGTGTTGGTGACGGCTATGCTTCAGATCGCTGGAAAACCGGCGAGATTATCGGAAGTGCCGGCTCTACCGCAGGAATTCTGTATATGCGTGACTATGTGACATACTATGACAATACCACAGAAGATATCGAAACATTGGTATTGCCGTATCCATGTTTGGAAGGAAGTAAAGCTACTGTAGTTCAGCGTGGTGGCGGTTTGTTCGCGGTCAAAAATGAAGATGAGCGTAAAAATCAGGCAGCGGTAATATTTGCAAAGTGGCTTACCGAAAAGGAACATAATATTGCTTTCGTAACAAATGCGGGATATCTGCCTGTAACAAACCAAGCTTTACAAAGTCTTTTCACAAATATCTCTTCTGTGGAAAATGAAAAATATCGTATGCTTTACAGCGCAGTCAATGAGCAGTATGAAAATGGTTATCAGTTCTGTTTTCTCCCCATCTTTGACGGTGCTTTAGATATGCAGAAGAATTTTGAAAAACTTATAAAATCTACACTTTCCAATGCGCACCAAGAATATATCCGTCGTATCCAAAATGGGGAAAACAGGGATACTGTTATGGAAGAACTTACGGCGTCTGCTCTTGCTTCTGTCCGCGAGGCGCTGAATTAACCTTTGCGGGAAAGGAGAAGGACTCTGTGAAAAGAAGTCTATCATTAAAAGAAATATACATGTTGTTTCCCAAACAGGGAATTTCTATGCGCAGGCGTTTTTTTCTTTTTCTAATTACCTGCCTCACTGCCATGATTGCGATTTTTCTGCTTCTGCTAAGCCTTTTCGGCGTATTGAATCCGGCAGACAGTAAATTAGAGCACTCTCTAACACAGCAGTTGGATTATTCGTTCGACCGTATTAACCGCAATATGGAGCAGCTTGCCGCCTATGCTGTAGAATTCTCACAGGAAATAACCAAGCAAATAAACGCAATTAATCTTCCGTTTACACTTTTTCGAAACAACCCTGAGGTTCTAACTGCTCTACAGTATAGTGCCTATACAACTGTTTTAAATCATATGCGGCTTGCCGATTGTAGCGGTGCATTCTTTATGCTGAACACAACGGTAAATGACGGTTTGGAAGATACATATTACAGTGGTATTTATCTTAAATATGCTAATATTGGCTCAGACATGACTTTCCAGAACTCTGTTTGTATGTTTCGCGGAAATTCGCAAGTGGCAAGACATAACAACATAAATCTGTTCAGTACATGGGAATATGAGACGAAAAAAAACACCTTTCCGCAGATGGAAGAGGTGTTGACACAGCTTGAATCAAATCCGTGCAAAGGATATCTTCTTACTGCTGCTTACCAGTTACCTGATGCATGGGAACATGTTCGGTTTCTTTGTACACCGATTGCTGATGATAAAGGCAATATCATAGGTGTGTGTGGTTTTGAACTGAGTGATCCGTTCTTTGAAGCACAGTATTGTGTTTCTGATGCAGAGTATCCGTCTATGGTATGCGCTATGCTTGAGCAGGACAATGGTGTATATACAGGTCAGATTGCGCGTAATCAATCGGGATACATTCCTCCGTTGAAAGGCACTATTTCCGTAAAAAGCAATGATAATTTTTTTTACTTTGGTGATGAAAGTATATCGCTTATAGGAAAAATGAAATATATTAATATAGGTTCTTCACCTCATATTGTTGCGGTTATGCTTCCGGAAAGCCAGTATGACGCCTGTATTCGAGTCGGTCAGTACAAAGCGCTTGCCTTATTCTTAATTGTAACTCTGCTGACAATTCTGACGAGTATTGAGCTGAGTCAACGTTATGTCAAACCCCTGTTAAAATCTATGGAAAAAATAAAGGAAAAACAATTCGATCATAATGCGCACATTCCGGAGATTAATGATTTATTCGCGTTCCTTGCCGAGCAGGACCGCATTAACGAGACGGCATTTGATGCAATGCGGAGAGAAAATGCCGATATGCAGACTTCAAATGAATTCCCAAAGTAACTTATGATCAATATTGTAGAGTAGGAGGAGCCCAGCGCCTTACTATATCACTTATAGTAGGTATCTGAACCCCCCCTCAAAACCGTATTTATCAGTTTCCCGGTATACGGCTTCCTAGCTATTCCCAAAACTACCTCTTACAGTTTCCATGTATGAATTTCTATATGATAATCATGACATGTGCCGGAATTTTTCTCTTGATTGTTCCCATGACAACAACCCAATTAGGCGGTATTTTTCCATGCTTCTGGTATTTCTGCAAAATGTATTTTAGCGTTTTCATATGGTGAACTTCCATATTTTTCTCTCAGTACCGTATAGTTCATTGGAACACCTATTTCAATGGGAAAATATTTAACTTTTTTTATTGAGACAAACACAACACGCCTATTTCTCACTTATCTTATATTCATCACGCATATATACTATCTTTGCTTTATTTGGCTCAAACATTTTTTCAAGCTGTCGTAGATGCGACACCAGTATCCAAGCAATTTGAGATTCCGAAAAATACTCAAGTAGATGATACAGCCCGTTCGCACCCTCCTCATATTCCGTAGTCTGGAAAGTCTCGTTCAGCAGCACGAGAGCGCCTGATTCAAGCTGATCGACCATATCAGCAAGCTCGCGCACCTCCTGCTCGAACCGCCCCTCTCCATTGTCACTTTGCAAATCCTTTTCAGCCTCCGAAAACTGTGTTGCAAGCTGCGTGCATTGAAAAATCACTGCGTGACTGCATGGGAGCGGCAAGCCTGCCTGTGCAAGTATCTGCATGATCCCAATTGAACGCAGGTATACGGTCTTTCCCTTTCCGTTGTCGCCAAATATTATCATTCCACCGCAAGCATTCAGCTTGAAATTATTCGGAACAATTTCGGATGCGCTCTCCCTTGTGACCAATAAATAAAGGTCATACAAGCCAATGATCTCTGCTGTGCCATTCGACAAAATTGGATAACAGCATGGAACTTTTTTCTGTGCGAGCATAGCAATGTATTTCAATGCTACATCATAAAATCCAAGCTCATCATATAAATTGGAAAAACGCTCGAAAATTTGCTTTGACAGATCCGAGAATAACTTTGACAGATCCGAAAGTGCAGATACGGTAAGTTTTTCAAAATACTCGTCGTCTGCGGGATAGAAACGGAAACACGGATACTGTGGTGCTTCTTCAGTTTTTCTAAACCATGAAAAGCCGCTTTTTTTCAGTTCCGGGTCTGTTATATGGATATATCTGTGGTCAATCAACGTATAATCGGAGATATGCCCACGCTCGTTTAGCGTCAATCTGAAATCCAAAAAGCCGCGCAAGCTAAAATTCTCATATTTCTGACAGAAATGCAACACATTTTCAAAAGCATCGTTTTCATAAAGCTCGCGGCACGCACGGTACAGTTCATTCAAACCGGAGGATTTTATCGGATAGCCGGAGAGCAGCTCACCGAAAGCTTTCACAAATAGAAGCGCACGTCTGAGACAAAGCGCCCAAGATTGTACGATATTTTTCAACGCTGCATCTGACGACGACCTGTTAAGCCGTATATGAAATTCATCGGCGGTATTTTTATTCTGACTGTGCCTAAATTCATCAAAGCGAGCACAGAGTGAGTTCAGCTCGGAAAATAAATCAGGGCAGAACTGAAAATCCATGAGTACAGCCTGACGGTATTTTATATCTTCAGAATCATCGGTTATATTGGAAATTACAGAAAGAAAATACTCCCGCTTTTTTATGTCGGAACATATATTCTCAAAGCATCTATCCAGTGAAAGGTGGTATAGAATCTTTTTGTCCGATTTTCGAGTATGGCACTTATTTGTTCTATTTATCAGACTTATTTCCATGATGTTTCCTCCTTTCTCTCAGGCTCACCTCATCAATGTGGTACTTTTTCAGAATGTCCTGCGCATATGAATTCGCCTTTCCCTTGAATCTGACTATACGATATGTAGGCTTTTCTCCCCCGTTATAATCTGAACCTGCCGACAATATCGGATAGTTCAAAGCTGTGACTTCGTGAAAATGCGTGACATACAGACCAAAAACTCCGTATTCTTGTATCTTTTCGGCGGTTTCAGTTAAAAGCCGGAAACCTTTTTCATCGTTGGTTCCGCTGAAAGTCTCGTTAAAAAGCAAAAATGACGTTGCACTTGCTGCTTCAGTGAGCATTTCAGCTACACGGCAAGCTTCATCATCAAGCCTGCCTGTATTGTAGAAGCGCTCATCTTTTGGAAAATGTGCAGACATATACGCAAATGGATAGATTCTCGCGTATCTTGCAAAGATCGGACAGCCGGACAAAAACAGCAGCAGATTGATTCCGACGGCGCGCAGATAGGTGGTTTTGCCGCCACTGTTTGCGCCTATTAGGAAAAAAAACGGCTCACCGGCGTTAAAGTAGGCATTGTTAGGAACTATTTCCTTTGTATTTTTTATTATCAACGAAATATCGTATAAATCTTCTGCACAGTATTCCGGCTTATTAGCGACCTCGGGGATACAATGCGGCACACCGTTTTGCGTCGCCTTATTCAAAAGCTCTACCATTTCGAGATAAAAAACAATGTCCGATTTCAACTGTAAAGGTTCGTAAAAATCAACGTCTGCAAATCTTGTAAATATCCGCTCAAGCGTGTCCACATCATTATCATACAGTCCACATAAAGCTTCGGAAATAGAATCATTCATACGCAAGTCTGATTCCTTCTTTATAGCAACGGATAAGCCAAGCTCCATAGCACAGTTCGAGAGATATTCATATTCGCTCACAGCATTATGATCGGGGGTAATCCAATTTTTATCTGATAAGGATACTAGCGAACAGCGCAGCTTTTGTAAAATCGTGCGTGCCTCTTCCATGGCTTTGCGCATCTCAACTATATAGTCGCGCTTTTAAAAAAAAAAAAAAAAAGCCGCCATTGTACCGAGCAACT